>JAXJVC010000243.1:0-7524 GCA_036308745.1 Oscillospiraceae bacterium
ACCAGGGGGCTGAAGGCGTTCAGCACGAAGGAGCCGGTCATGATGCCGATGAACAAGGATACGAACACGTTTTTGGTGACCAGAGCCAGGATGATGGTCAGCAGGGGCGGAACAAGAGACATAAAGCCATATTCCATAGATTTCTTTCCTCCTTAGATGTTGCAAGTACCTTGTCATCCTGAGCGAAGCCGTTCATGGAACGGCGCAGTCGAAGGATCTTCGTACCGATTCTTCTGTTGCACGCGATCAGGTGCGAAGATTCTTCGACTTCGCTGTGCTATGCACAGCTCCGCTCAGAATGACAGGCTATTTATTTTCTCACTGCTTTGCCGCAGTCAGATTTCAGAATTTCTCCCTTTTCCAGGGCAATCTCGCCGCCGATCAGGACATAGGCGATGCCCTGAGGGGGCAGAGCAGGCTGGGCGAAGGTAGCGCCATCTTTGATTTCCTCATAGTCAAAGATGGTGATGTCCGCGTCAGCGCCCACATTCAATCGGCCCTTGTTTTCAAGGCGAAGCCGGTCCGCGGGCATGGCGGTCATCTTTTCGATGGCATCGTAGAGACTCAGGGTTCCCTTTTTTGCAAACTCCGCCAGGAACCGGGGGAAGGAGCCTGCCGCCCGAGGGTGGCCCTGGCCGTTGTTCATCAGGCCGTCGCTGGCCAGCATCACACCGGGATGCCGGAAGGCCAGGCGGATGTCCTCCTCCTTCATGACGTAGCACACGGTGATGCACTCCGGGAAGTCCCGCCGCAGCTCGGCAAAGGTTTCGGCGGTGGCTCGCTGGCCCTTGTACTTGCCCTCGCAGTATTCCAGCACATCATAATCGCAGTGGTACCGCTCCAGCCAGCCTGGGTCGTAGGTGGGGGTACCCAGCCGGGTGGAGAAGGCGAAGTAGGGGTAGCAGTCCATGGCGATGTCCAGACCATTCAGCTTATAGCTGTCGATCTGCTGCAGGACCTGGGCCATTTGCCCGAAGCCGCCCATGGAACCGATGTGGGAGATTTGAACCGGCACACCAAATTCCACACCCGCGGCGCAAAATTCGTCAATGGCATCGAAGATGCCGTCGGCATCGTCCCGGACGTGGGAGGAGATCAGCTTCTTATCCTGCTTACAGCATTCCGCTGCCCGGAAGAATTCGTCCTTGTCCGCTCCGGGGACATACCGCAGGCCAAAGGATACGCCTACGCAGCCACCCACCAGGGCGTCTCGGATGTTTTCTGCCATGGTCTGCTTCTGTTCTTCCGTGGAACCGGCGTAGATGTCTGCTGCCCCGGCGGCCTTGCGGAAATACTCATGGCCTGCAAACAGGGCCACATTCACAGCCGCGCCGTCCCGGTCCACCAGGTCCAGGTATTGCGCAGGGTCATACACATTGATGCCGCAGTTGCCGCCCACGGCGGTGGTAACGCCCTGTCGGAGCATCATGGGGAAAATACAGGGCTGGATTTTTCCGTCTGCCACCGGATCCTCATGCATATGGATGTCGATGAAGCCGGGGACCACGATCTTTCCTGTGGCGTCGATCATCCGGTCAGCCTCCGGCATACCGGTGCCCGCCCAGGCGATCTTGCCGTCCTCAATGAGCAGATTCAGTTTTCCATTTACATGGTTGGCTGGGTCAATGACATGACCGCCGTAAATAATGGTTCTCATGGCATTCGCTCCATTGTGTTTTGTGTTGGGTTCATTATAGCATGGGAAGGATTTGGCTTCTCCCTGATTCCTGCCCAAAACATTGCAAATAATGCTCTTTCTTTTCGGTGGTTGCAACGCCCCGGCAGGATATGCTATACTGAGAGCAAAGCATGTGCACTCAGGGGGATTCTTATGGATAAGTACGAAAAACGGGGCTATTTATTGGAAAACTTCCGACTGTTCCACCTTCACTCAGAGGGTGGAACCAGGGTGGATTTTCATTATCATGAATTCTGCAAGCTCCTGCTGCTGGTTTCCGGTCAGGGTGGCTACTACGTGGACGGACAGCATTATCTGCTTCGTCCCGGAGATATTGTGATGATCGGCAGCAAAAGCATCCATCGACCGGAGCTGGAGGAGACCCAGCCCTATGAGCGGATCATCATTTACATTTCCCCGGAATACCTCCGGCGTATGTCCGCCCCGGACTGTGATTTGTTAGCGCTCTTCTCCGGGGAAAACGGCCATGTTCTGCGCCCGCAGGAACCTCTGCGCAGGAAGCTCTTCCACTTCGCAGAGCAGCTGGAGCGGGAGCTGGGCAGAGAAGCCTTTGGCCGGGAAATTGCCAGCGGCGCAGAGCTGTTGCGGCTCCTGGTGGAGATTGGGCGGGGTATGGAGGACAATAACAGCGCCCTTCCTGATCCTGCAACCCCGGAGAACAGACGAATCTCCGAGCTTCTGCGGTATTTGGAAGCACATATCACCGAGGAAATCGATATCGACCGACTGGCAGATGCCTTCTACATCAGCAAATTCTATATGATGCGGCTGTTCCGGAAGGAGACCGGCACGACCATCTACGCCTATCTGACACAGCGGCGGCTGATGCTGGCACGGGAACAAATGGCGGCAGGTATGAGCGCCACGGATGCCTGCTATTCCAGCGGTTTCCACAGCTATTCTTCCTTCACCCGGGCCTATGGCAAATATTTTGGAACGACCCCCACCGGAAGAACCGAGGGAAGGCTCATCAGGGAAGAAGATTTTGAATAAACTGCTCCAGCCGGTCCAGACCCTTTTCCAAGGTCTCATCGCTGCAGCAGTAGGACAGGCGCAGATACCCCTCCGCGCCAAAGCAACTGCCGGGAACGGCGGCGACTCCGGCTTCCCGGATCATTCGGGTGCAGAAGGTGGCGGAATCTATGCCGAACCGGGAGATATCCACGAACACGTAGAAAGCGCCCTCCGGCTCCGGGAAGGAAAGCCCCATCTCCCGCAGGCGGCGGCAGACATAGTCCCGGCGCTTCCGGTAGATCTCCCGCATGGGTGCGGGATCTGTGGACAGGGCTGTCACGGCGGCATCCTGCAGGAAGGTAGGCACGGCGGTGATCTCTGCCGCGCTGAGCAGCAGCAGCCGGTCCATCACATAGTCCGGGCAGGTAAGATATCCCACCCGCCAGCCGGTCATGGCATAGGGCTTAGAGAAGCTCTGGCACAGGATCAGCTGGTCCTTCAGATCCTTATCCAGACTCAGGTCCGGGACGCTGGTGCCATAGGAAAGCTGGTTGTAAACATTGTCGCAGATGACAAAAATGGGCTTGCCCAGCACCGCGGCCTTTACATTGTCCATGCTCTCCTGACTAAAAACCACACCGGTGGGATTGCAGGGGGAATTGAGAATAATGGCCTTGGTCTTGGGGGTAATGGCGGCGTTAAGGGCATCCGCGTCAATCTGGAAGCCGGTTTTGGTGATATCCAGAGGGACGGTCTTCGCTCCGGCGATGGTGGCGATGGTCTCATAGAGGCCAAAGCCGGGGGTGGGGACGATGATTTCCTCGCCGGGATTCAGGATGCCAAACAGTGCGGTGAACAGGCCGTGGCAGGCACCTATGGTAATCAGCACCTGCTCCGCTGTGGTGGCGTTGCCCCGGCGGGTTTCGTATTCCGCAACGGCGTTTCGCAGGGCAGGTGTGCCCTGGTTGGGGGCGTAGTGGGTCTTGTTGCTGCCCAGGGCGGCAACAGCGGCGGCCTTGATGGCCTCGGGGGTGTCAAAATCCGGCTCGCCGATGGTCAGCATAACGCAGCCCGGGGTTTCCTTCGCCAGGTTGGTGAATACCCGGATGGCACTGCGCTTCAGGCCGTTTAAGTTCTGGTTTAAGGGTATCATTGGAATTCCTCTGCCAGCTTCTCAAAGAAACCGGCGCCTTTCAGGAGAATGGATTCATCAAAATCAAAGGTGGAAGCGTGGAGGGCGGGGGTATCTCCCAGACCCAGGAAGAAGAACATTCCCGGCACATACCGCTGATACCAGGAGAAATCCTCGCTGGTCATGCTGGGTTCCTCCAGGGTGGCGAAGGGGGCAGCCTTTTGCACCCGGTCATACAGCTCGTCGGGGTTCAGAATGGCAGGATATCCGTCGCTGAGCTTGATCGTCACGGTGCAGAGCGTTTCCTTTTCCACAGCCTTTCCGATGGCAAACAGGCCGTCCCGGAGGGAATCGAACACTTCATCCTGGAAGGCCCGCAGGCTGCCCTCCATATGGGTGTGGGCAGACAGGGCGTTGCGTACGGTGCCGCTTTCAAACTTTCCGAATTTCAGCAGGCGATAGATCTCCTTGGGGAGAGCCTGCTCCATCTCCACTGCCCGGCGGTAAAATTCTGTACCGGCCCACAGGGCGTCCAGACCTTCCGCCGCCTTGGCAATGTGGGCGGACTTTCCGTAAATGTCCACCGTCACCTCCGAGGACCGGGCCATCAGTTCCTGCTTCCGGCTGAATACGGTTCCCGCTTCCAGACCGGGCCACAGGTGCAGGCCGAAGATGGCCTTGACCCCAAACTCTTCAAAAATCCCGGTGTCACAAATGGGCTTGGCGCCGCCGGGGGTCTCTTCACCGGGCTGGAACACCAGCAGCACATTGTGGGGAAGGGTCTTCTTCCCGTTCAACCGCCGGGCCAGCTCCAAAAGGATGGCCATGTGGCCGTCGTGTCCGCAGGCGTGCATTTTCCCGGGATGGGTGGATGCGTAGGCTGCCCCGGTGCATTCGGTGATGGGCAGGGCATCGGCGTCAGCCCGGAAGGCGATGGCATGGTCCATGCCAAAATCAAACCAGGCAGCCAGCGCACCGGGCAGGGGTTCCCAAACCCGGCAGCGGAAGCCGGACAGGGCCTTCTTCAGATATGCCATGGTCTCCGGCAGATCCCATTCCAGTTCCGGGATCCGGTGCAGTGCGCGGCGGTCTTCATAAATTTGCATAATCTGTCGCCTCCAGAGAGAAACAATTAAGTCAATTATACCTTATTTGCCCTGCGGTGTCAATTTCCCGCTTGTGTTTCCGCAGAAAAGATGGTAGGATAATACAATATTATCGCAGTGAGGAATTAGGAGTTAGGAATGAGGAATGTCTCCCCGATCCCAATTCCTAACGCCTCACTCCTAATTCCGAATTATGCAAATCTTTCAATCAAAGGAGCACCATATAATATGAACGCACAGGAAATCATTGAATATATCCGCACTTCCGAAAAGAAGACCCCGGTTAAGGTCTACGTCTGGGAGAATGCTCCCGTGGCGTTCCCCAACTGCCGTGAGTTCCCTGCCGGTGAAGGCTGCAAGATCGTCTTCGGCGACTGGAAGGACGTGGCTCCCGTTCTGGAGGCCAATGAATTTGCCCATGTGGAGATCGAAAATAACTGCCGCAACTCTGCCATCCCCATGCTGGACATGAAGAATATCCCCGCCCGCATCGAGCCCGGTGCCATCATCCGGGAGCAGGTGGAGATCGGCAAGAACGCCGTTATTATGATGGGCGCCATCCTGAACATCGGCGCTGTGGTGGGCGAGGGCACCATGATCGACATGGGCGCTGTGCTGGGCGGCCGGGCCACCGTGGGCAAGAACTGCCACGTGGGCGCAGGCGCTGTGCTGGCCGGTGTCATCGAGCCTGCCTCCGCTACTCCTGTCATCGTGGAAGACAATGTGATGATCGGCGCTAACGCCGTGGTCATCGAGGGCTGCCGTATCGGCCATGACGCCGTGGTTGCTGCCGGCGCCATCGTGGTGGGCGATGTAGCTCCTAACACTGTGGTGGCTGGTTGCCCTGCCAAGGTCATCAAGGTCAAAGACGAGAAGACCGCCGGTAAGACTGCCCTGGTGGATGCCCTGCGGGCCCTGTAAGGTTTTACCTCTGCACATTTTTTGGACTCCGGAATACCATGGAATGAGCGGTGAAGCTCAATAAAATTTTCGGAGGTATTCTTATGTGTGGTAACAACAACGGTCTGTGCGGATGCTTCGGCGGTAACAACTGGTGGTGGATCATCATCCTGATCCTGCTGTTCAGCTGCTGCTGCAACAACAACGGCAGCACCTGGGGCGGCTGCGGCTGCGACAATGACCGCTGCGGCTCCTGCGGTTCCTGCTGCTAAGGGTCAAGGCAACAAAGAAAGAACGGGCGCCCCATCCGGGGCGCCCGCATTTTATTTCATGAACTTGTCAATGGCCTGGCACAGGTCATCAATGGCATCTGTATCCCCCGCTGCCACAGCATCCACCATGCAGTGGCGCATATGATCCTTCAGGATCACCTTGCCGGTATTGTCAAGGGCGGAGCGCACTGCCGCCAGCTGGATCAGCACTTCAGAGCAGTCGCTGCCCTCCTCCACCATCCGCTTCACCTTTTCCAGGTGGCCGATGGCCCGGGCCAGCCGGTTGACCACCGCTTTCTGGTTTTCGTGGACATGGCCATGGGAATGGGCCACGCCATGGGCAAGATCGTATACGTGTTCATGGATATGGTCGTGATACGCAGACATAGCCGCACTCCTTTCCGATGCAGAGTGCAGAGTGCAAAATGTTATTGATCATCATTCTGCACTTTGCATTCTCCATTTCAAATTTTCCTTATTATACTTGCTTTCCTCTTTTTTCGCAAGCCCTCCCGGGGGATATTCCCACAAAAAGAAATGTTTTGACAGACAGGCCACCTACAGGTATAATAAAGAAAAAATCCCAAGGAGGTATTGCTATGCACATTCATCCCGATCATGTTGCCGGCGGCGCTCATCACCATGAGCACAGCCATACCCATACCCACGAGCACACCCATGACGGTGTTGCCCACACCCATGAACATGCCCATGAGCATACCCACGACCACGCCCATCCCCATGACCACGACCATCTTCATGCCCATGGCCACCAGCATACCCACAGCCACGACTGCAGCGGCAGCTGCCAGGGCTGCCAGAGCCAGTGCCAGCATACCCCCATGGAGGAGCTGGTGGCGCTGATGAAGTACATGGTGGGCCACAACGCCTCCCACGCCAAGGAACTGGGCGACCTGGCCGTGCAGCTGGAGAAGGCCGGCAGCCACACCGCCTATGAGCAGGTCATGGCAGCCGTGTCCGACTTTGAGAAGGGCAACCTGCGGCTGAGCGTTGTCCTGAGCAGCCTGGAAGTAAAGTAAGGAGAGAGAATCATGTGCCTTTCTACTGTTTATAAGAATACTCTGACCCCTGAGACCGTGATGATGCGCAACGTCATGCGCATCGAGTGCCGGGACGGCGTGGTCATCCTCACCGACCTGATGGAGCGTCAGATGGCCATCGAGGGTACCCTGGAGATGGCAAACCTGGTGGACGGTGTCGCCGTGGTTAAGGAGAGCATCCCTGTATGACTGGTTCCCGGGCAGTTACCTGCCCGGGATAACTTTTTACCCATCCTTGCCGTATAGGGAAAGAAAAATCTGCATTTTTCATTGCTTTACCGCAAAAACTATGCTACAATGGTCAAAATTTGTTTCTAGGAGATCCGAATGTTAAAGAAATACCTGATTTGCTTCCTGATTTCCATGGTCCCTATCGTGGAGACGCGGGGCGCCATTATCA
>JAXJVC010000244.1:0-1873 GCA_036308745.1 Oscillospiraceae bacterium
ATGGTGCTGTCTCTGGCCGCCTGCGGCGGTTCCCAGGCTCCCGCAGCAACCGAGGCACCTGCTGCTGCAGCTCCCGCTGAGACCGCTGCCGCTGCCATCGCCACCGGTGTGGAAGACGGCGTTCTGACCGTCGGTATGGAATGTGCCTACGCTCCCTACAACTGGACCCAGATGGACGACTCCAACGGTGCCGTTCCCATCGCCAACAACCCCGGCACCTACGCCAACGGCTATGACGTTATGATCGCCAAGAAGATCTGCGAAGCCAACGGCTGGGAACTGGAAGTCATGGCCATCGGCTGGGACGGCCTGGTGCCCGCTCTGAACGCAGGCCAGCTGGATGCCGTTATCGCCGGCCAGTCCATGACCGAGACCCGTATGCAGGAAGTTGACATGGCAGGCCCCTACTTCTACGCCTCCATCGTCTGCGTCACCCAGAAGGACAACGCCCTGGCTTCTGCCACCGGCATCTCCCAGCTGTCCGGTGCCTGCACCGCACAGACCGGTACCATCTGGTATGACTCCTGCCTGCCTCAGATCGAAGGCGCTGAGCTGATGCCCGCATCCGAGACCGCTCCTGCTATGATCATGGCAGCAACCTCCGGCACTGTTGATTATATCTGCACCGATATGCCCACTGCTATGGGCGCCTGCGCAACCTACGATAATCTGGTGATCCTGGACTTCTCCAACACCGAAGACAACTTCGAAGTTGACCAGGGTGAAATCAACATCGGTATCTCCGTTGTCAAGGGCAACACCTTCCTGCTGGATGCTATGAATGCAGTCCTGTCCGAGATGACTGTTGAGGACTTCAACAGCATCATGAACGATGCCATCAACGTTCAGCCCGAGATCTGATCTCATTTTTGAAAGAATAAACACTGACCGGACTGCCTTTTGGGCAGCCCGGTCATAGTGCTCGAAAGGAAACTTTTTATGGATAAGCTTGCTAAGCTCGTAACCGATATCGGTAAGCTGTGGGCCAACTATTCCGGGGCCTATTTTACCGGTATTCAGAATACGCTGATCCTGGCAGTTGCCGCGACTCTGGCCGGCTGCCTCATCGGCCTGCTGTGCGGTGTGCTGAACACCATCCCCTATACCAAGAATGACCACCCCGCAAAGCGGTTCTTCCTGAAGCTTCTGCGCGCCCTTATCCGTATTTATGTGGAAGTGTTCCGCGGAACCCCCATGGTGCTCCAGGCAGTGTTCATTTTCTACGGTCTGCCTTACTTCACCGACGGCTCCATTGCTTTCAAGGGTATGGCAGGTATCTGGACCGCTGCACTGATCGTTGTTTCCATCAACACCGGTGCTTACATGGCAGAATCTGTCCGTGGCGGTATCATCTCCATTGACCCCGGTCAGACCGAAGGTGCCAAGGCCATCGGCATGACCCACGTGCAGACCATGGTGAATGTCATCATGCCCCAGGCGCTGCGCAATATCATTCCCCAGATCGGCAACAACTTCATCATCAACATCAAGGATACCTCCGTTATGTTCGTCATCGGTTTCGTGGAGTTCTTTGCCACCCACCGGAACATTGTTGGTGTCAACCTGCTGTATTTCCCCTCTGCTGTCATTGAAATGGTTGGCTACCTGACGCTGACGCTGCTGGCTTCCTTTGGCCTGCGGTGGCTGGAGAAGTGGCTGGACGGCGATGACAACTACGAACTGGTCAGTGAAGATTCTCTGGCCATGAGTGCAGGTACCTATTCCCACCCCAGCCGCAAGTCTCCCTTTGATGAGCAGAGCAAGGAATTCTCTGCACATAAGGAGCTGGCAAAAGAGAAACGGGAGCGCAAGCGCCAGGAATTGAAATTCGGAAGACCGAAAGGAGACCGCTGATATGGAAAATACAATTTTA
>JAXJVC010000245.1:0-3934 GCA_036308745.1 Oscillospiraceae bacterium
GCTCCAAGGGCAGGGTGCCTTTTAAGAGGTTGATGTTGATGATGCGGCAGACCTGCTCCATATCATACCGCTTGTTCCTGGGGGCAGAGAGAAAGCCTCGCTTTACCCAGTTCTGAATGGTATAGGGCTCCAGCCCGGTGACACTGGCTACCTGGCTCAGGGTCAGGCCCCCTGCCAGGAACATGGATTGAAACAGGCCGTCAGTGCGGTCGGCGTTGCTTCGCAGTCCTTCCAGGGTGGTGCCGGGGATGGTCCAGTTCATAGGTTACACCTCCAATTTCTTTGATGTGATATGATAATAACACACGGTCACGTGACTGTCAAGAACAATCTGCAGATTATATATGAATTTTCAGTGAACGGGTTTCAAATTCCAATTAGCTCTTTACGAAAAGGAAAAAATGTTGTACAATGGGTTCAGTCTGAAAATGGGAGGTGTGGCCATGCATTGCATGAAATGCGGCCGGGACCTGGAGCCTGGACAGGTATTCTGCGAGGAATGCCAGGCGGAGATGAAAAAATATCCCGTAAAACCTGGTACGGTGGTCCAGCTTCCCCGACGCCGGGAGGAAGCACCCAACAAAAAGGCCGCCCGCCGTCGCAATCCTCCCACGCCGGAGGAACGGATCAAAGCTCTGCGCCGCAGAGTGCGGACGCTGTCCGGGCTGGTGCTGATCCTGTTGGGCCTGATCGTTTTTTTGGCCTATCCCTGGGTCAAAGACCTGCTGGAGGAGGATCAGATTCTGCCGGGACAGAATTACTCCTCAGTCGTTGATGCGGGACAGGATGTTTCACGTGAAACACTTGCTGACAACGACGGCTGAGAAAAGAATGGTGTTTCACGTGAAACATCATTGACACACAGAATAAGAGGAGATAGAATATGGGCAAAATAATTGCTGTCGTCAACCAGAAGGGCGGCGTGGGTAAAACCACCACAGCCGTAAATCTGACAGCTGCCCTCCACGATCTGGGGCTGAAGGTGCTGCTGTGCGACTTCGATCCTCAGGCTAACGCAACATCGGGCCTGGGCGTGGACAAGCGGAAGATCAAATACTCCGTCTACGACGTGACCATCAACGAAGTGCCGGTGGATAATGCCATTGTAGCCACTAAGTATGGCGATGTACTGCCCTCTGCGGCGGACCTGGCAGGCGCAGGCGTGGAGCTGATCGGTGCAGACCATCGGGAACGTCAACTGGAGAAGGCACTGCAGAGCGTGAAGGATCAGTACGATGTGATCTTCATCGACTGCCCGCCCTCTTTGGAACTGCTGACCCTGAACGGCCTGTGCGCGGCGGATGCCATTCTGGTGCCGGTGCAGTGCGAATACTACGCCCTGGAGGGCTTGAGCGACCTGATGTCTACCCTTCGGATGGTGAAGAAACGTCTGAATCCCAGACTGGAGGTCTTTGGCGTAGCGCTGACTATGTTTGATGGACGAACCAACTTCTCCACCCAGGTGGCGCAGGAGGTGCGCCGGCATTTCCCGGGCAAGGTGTTCGCTGCGGTGATTCCCCGGAACATCCGCCTGGCGGAAGCGCCCAGCCACGGCATCCCGGTAACGGCCTATGACCGTTCCAGTAGGGGAGCGGCGGCCTACAGAGCTATGGCGGAGGAGATCAAAAACAAACTATAATGCAAAATGCAAAGTGCAGAATGCAGAATGGTGTAATTTGACAGATAAAAGAACTCTGCATTCTACATTAATTATGGCGAAAGGAATGATAAAATTGGCAAGTAACAAGGGCCTGGGCAAGGGCCTTGGCGCGCTGCTGGGGGATTTCTCAGAGGAAACTCTGGAGAAAAGTGCCTATCAGCTTTTGCCGATCTATAAAGTAGAACCCAATCCCGATCAGCCCCGGCATGACTTTGATGAGGAGGAACTGCAGGCGCTGGCGGACTCCATCAGCATCCACGGTGTGATCCAGCCCCTGACGGTGCGGGAGCTTTCCAGTGGATATTATCAGATTATCGCCGGTGAACGGCGCTGGCGGGCAGCACGGTTGGCGAACTTAAGCGAAGTTCCCGTTGTGGTCATCGAGGCAGATGACCGGAAGGCCATGGAGCTGGCGTTGATCGAAAACCTGCAGCGGCAGGACCTGAACCCGGTGGAAGAAGCCCTGGGCTATCAGTCCCTCATCGAGGAGTATGGCCTGACTCAGGAGGACGCCGCGAAGCGGGTGGGCAAATCCCGTCCTGCGGTGGCAAATTCCCTGCGACTGTTGGGTCTGTGTCCCACGGTGCTGGAAAAACTCCGGGCAGGGGAGTTGAGCGCGGGCCATGCCCGGGCGGTACTCACCTTGAAGACGGATAAGAAACAGCAGGAGGCAGCCCAGAAGATCATTGCCCTGGCTCTGTCTGTTCGACAGGCGGAAACCCTGTGCAAGAACATGACAAAGGAGCCTGCCCCTGAAAAGAAAGAGACTTTCGCTGTGGACTATGTGGCTGAATGCGAAAAGCAGCTGAGCAAGCATCTGGGCCGTGGAGTAAAGATCGTCAACGGAAAGCGCAAGGGCCGCTTTGAGCTGGAGTTCTATGGCCAGGACGACCTGCAGAACCTGCTGGACGCGCTTATGAAACTGCAAAAATAAAATTTAATGTCATTCCGAGCCGGCCTGAAGACTGACGTGGGAATCTCCGGATAAGAAAGGGATTGCCATGTCGGGCTTCACCCTCCTCGCAATGACACGCATATTTAAGGAGATGTAATCAATTATGTTAGACATTCGTAAGATCAAGGAAAATCCCGATGCAGTAAAAGCCGGCCTGAAGGCCAAGGAAGTGGACTGCGACGCTATCGTGGACCGCATTCTGGAGTTGGACGTGCAGGTGCGCGGACTGAAGAACTCCACCGAGACTAAGACCGCCCAGAAGAATAAGCTGGCAAAGGAGAATGGTAAGCTCTTCGGTATGCGCAAGGGTGCAGAGAAGAAGGGCGAGGACACTGCTGCCATCGACGAGAAGATCGAGGCCAACAAGGCTGAGGCCATTGCCCTGGATGCTGCCATCGCCGAGGAGGCTGAGCAGCTGAAGACCCTGAATGCCGAGTTCCGGGTGGCTATGCTGTCTCTGCCCAACCTGCCCGACGAGGATCTGCTGCCCGGCGGCAAGGAAAACAACCAGCCCCTGCGTTACGTAGGCAAGAAGCCCGAGTTCGACTTTGAACCCAAACACCATGTGGACCTGTGCGCCGGTCTGGGCCTGATCGACTATGAGCGGGGCGTCAAGCTGGCTGGCTCCGGCAACTGGATGTACACCGGCATGGGCGCACGTCTGGAGTGGGCGCTGCTGAACTACTTCATTGACACCCACACCGCCGACGGCTACGACTTCATCCTGCCTCCCCACATGCTGGAGTACATGTGCGGTGAGACTGCCGGTCAGTTCCCCAAATTCGCCGACGAGGTCTACAAGATCGCCAACCCCACTGACGACCGGATCCATTATATGCTGCCCACCGCAGAGGCAGCCCTGTGTTCCATCTACCGGGATGAAATCCTGACCGAGGCAGACCTGCCCAAGAAGCTGTTTGCCTATACCCCCTGCTTCCGCCGTGAGGCCGGTTCCCACCGTGCCGACGAGCGCGGCATGGTCCGCGGCCACCAGTTCAACAAGGTGGAGATGTTCCAGTTCTGCAAGCCCGAGGATTCCGACGCAGCTTTCGAGGAACTGGTGACCAAGGCAGAAAAGCTGGTTGAAGGCCTGGGCTTCCACTTCCGTACCGTGAAGCTGGCCGCAGGCGACTGCTCTGCTTCCATGGCCCGCACCTACGACATCGAGATCCTGATCCCCTCCATGGACGGCTACAAGGAAGTCTCCTCCGTTTCCAACGCCCGGGATTACCAGGCCCGCCGGGGCAACATCCGCTTCCGTCGCGAAGCCACCGGCCGCCCCGAATTCCTGCACACCCTGAACGGCTCCGGTCTGGCAA
>JAXJVC010000246.1:0-2616 GCA_036308745.1 Oscillospiraceae bacterium
CCCAGGGAGAACTCGGTCATGGGCATCAGCAGAGCGTTGCCGCCGCCAGCTGCGGTACCCTTAACGTTCATGGTGGGGCCGCCGGAGGGCTGACGCAGAGCGCCGCCGGCATTCTTACCGATGTAGCCCAGACCCTCGATCAGGCCCAGGGAAACGGTGGACTTGCCTTCGCCGAAGGGAGTGGGGGTAACAGCAGTAACTTCGATGAACTTGCCGTCGGGCTTATCCTTCAGACGCTCCATAACCTTGATGAAGTCGATCTTGGGGGTCTTGCCGTAGGGGATGATCTCCTCGGGCAGCAGGCCCAGCTTCTCACGGAAGTAGTCGACAGGGGGCAGAGTCTTTTCTGCTTCCTCTGCGATCTGCCAGTCCTTGTACATGGTGGGGTCCAGAGTGACGTGACCGTCAGCATGTACGTACTTGCCATCAACAAAATTGATTGCCATGGTTTTTCCTCCTTAATGATTGGTGCTTTTCTTGCACAATAATTAATTGATTTATGCCTCGGCAATGGCTGCTTTTTCTTTCAATGCCATATATCCACTTAACATGATAGCATATCCAGCAAACAAAAGCAATCATTGTTTCCGGGATCGGCGTCAAAAAGCTGGAAATATTTCTTTTTTCGACGCCTTCGGTATTATACAAATTTTTCTTGCAAAAACCAATATAGTTATGATATTTTATTCATAGGTTATATCTATAGATTTCGAGGTACCTATATGAACTACAACTATCTTCGCTATTTTTCCGTGCTGGCTCAGGTAGAACACTACACCCTGGCCGCCGCCCGGCTGGGCATCTCCCAGCCCTCTCTCAGCAGCGCCATCCACCATCTGGAGGACGAACTGGGCGGTGTACGGCTGTTCGAGAAGGTCGGTCGTAATATTCGTCTGACCGAGGAAGGCCGCTATTACCAGGAAAAGGTGGATGCTGCGCTGATGGAACTGAATACCGCCTCCATCACCCTGCGGGAAAGCAAGGTCTGTGCCCCTGTGCTGATTCGCCTCGGAGTCGTATCCGGCACGGTTCGCGGCACTGTTTCCCGGGAGATTGCCGCGTATCTGCAGCAGAATGAGCGCATCCGCTTCCGGCTGACGGAAAGCTCCGCCGAAGATCTTATGGATATGGTCCGGCAGGAAAAGCTGGACATGGCCATCGTGGACACCACCAACCGGGACAGGACCCTCCATTTCCGCAAGCTGTGCCGCCGGAATTTCTGTGCCGCCTTCCCCCTGGAGCATCCCCTGGCCCAGAGCCGGTCCGTGCATCCCCAGCAGCTGACCCAGGAATCCCAGATTGTCTTTCATAACGACATGGATAATAGCTTTGGCCAATGGGCCAGCGGCACCCCCTCCGACGAACACATCGTCTGCACCGTGAATACCGCCCAGGCAGCACTGGACCTAGTGGCCGCGGGGGTGGGCATCTGCGTGATTCCCGACGACTGTGTTCAGGAACGGCCGGATGTATGTTTTGTCCCCATCGAAAACTGGCATCAGGCGCTGTATATGTGCATCCTCTATGACAAGTGGCTGGAACCGCTGGTCTGGAGCTTCGTGGAGCAGCTGGTACGCGTGATCCGAAAAAACAATCCGGATATGTAAAAATCGCCCCGGACATACCTTTGTCCGGGGCATCCATATTAACGTCTATTTTACGATAAAAACTTGGGAATCCTTTGTTCCGGGATTTTTCTGAACTGCTGTGAAAAAGATCGTTTTGTACACCAATTGATCAGGTTCCCTGGAATCGTAACTTGTCTCATACCGGAATCTTGGCACCTGATTGAACTGCGTAACCGCAATATAATCGGATAGCGTAAATGCGCCAAATAACAGGCCAATACATCCGAGGACTATCCCTATGCGCAAGCCTCGTTTTGTCACCACCGGCCGGATCATGAGATCAATACCCACAACCAAGAAAATACTTCCCAAAATCGAATAAATACTTCCCCAACTGCTGTCACTCGGAAATACGGCCAGTGCTGACACAATGATGAACGCACCAAATGCCGACATGAGAATGCCGATTACGTTTTGTTTTCCAACCTTTACTTCATTTCGACTGTACTCTGCCATAGCAGCAGCAGTCTCTCTCGTTTCCTGATTCATATTCTCGCTTTTCCTTTCTGCATAAATGATTTCGGGTATACTCACGTCATAAAACTCAGCCAGCGCCACCAGCATACCGATATCCGGCATACTGCTTCCGGTCTCCCAACGGGATACTGTCCTGTTGGATACATTCAGCTTTTCCGCTAACTGTTCCTGCGTCAGCTCTTTTGTTTTTCGAAGCGCTTTCAGAAATGCGCCGATCTTGATTTGATCCATACGGATCTCCCCCTTTCTCCATCAGCATAGCACCAGTCTTATCATTTGAACACGACACAAAGCGAGAAATGCCGTATTTTTTCAATTAGACATCACTGTCCTGTATATATATTTCAGTTAACTTGGTTTCATGTTATCACATATCATCATAGAACACAAGAACAGCCACAGCAGAACAAACTGAAGTGCCCCCTGTCAAGTAGACAGTAGAAAAAACAAAATATTCGGTTATATTCCCGCCTTGCTGCGCAGCAAGGCGGGAATTTCTTATGCCGCATAG
>JAXJVC010000247.1:0-1942 GCA_036308745.1 Oscillospiraceae bacterium
CCCAGGCTATCACCAAGATCGTCGCTGACGACCTGGCTGCCAAGGGCCTGGAGCTGTACGACATCAAGTTCGAGTTCGGCTACGATCCCGAGGGCAATGTTATGCTGATCGACGAAGTCGCTTCCGGCAACATGCGCGTTTACAAGGACGGCCAGTACATCGATCCCATGACTCTGAACGGCCTGTTCTTCGCTTAAAATCAACCATGAAGGGGCGGCAAATCCTGCCGCCCCTATAACTACATTTACCCATAAGGAGGATGTCAATTATGGGTGGTTTCTTTGGTGCTGTAACCCATAAAAACTGCAAATACGATGTTTTCTTTGGTACGGACTATCATTCCCACCTGGGAACCAAGCGGGGTGGTCTGGCATTTTATGATAAAGCCAAAGGCTTTGATCGTCAAATCCATAGTATTTCGAATACTCCCTTCCGCACCAAATTTGAAGGAGACCTAAGCAAAATGGATGGAACCAGTGGCATTGGTGTCATCTCCGATACGGATCCGCAACCATTGTTGGTCCGCAGCCATCTTGGTATGTTCGCTATTGCCAATGTAGGCATCATCAACAATGCCGAGGATATCATTGCAAAAACTTTCGCCGCTCCCGGTCATTATTTCATGTCCATGTCTTCCGGAAAGGTCAACGATTCCGAGCTGATCGCTGCGCTCATCAACCGCTGCAACAATCTGGTGGACGGCATTAAGTATGCCCAGGAGCTGATCGCAGGTTCCTGCACCATCCTGCTGCTGACTCCTGATGGACTGATCGCCGCCCGTGACAAGAATGGCCGCCTGCCCATCGTCATCGGCCAGAAGGAAGACGGTTGTTGTGTGGCCATGGAATCCTTTGCCTGCCAGAAGTTGGGCTACGCCCCCTGCTACAACCTGGGCCCCGGTGAGATCGTAAAGGTCACTGCCGACGGCTACCATCAGTTGGCTGCTCCCGGTGAGAAGATGAAAATCTGTGCCTTCCTCTGGAGCTACTACGGTTACCCCAACTCCAATTATGAAGGCGTTAACGTAGAAGTCATGCGCTGCCGCAACGGCGAGATCATGGCCCGGGAGGAAGAAAAGAACGGCACCATGCCCGATGTGGACTACATCGCCGGTGTTCCCGATTCAGGTCTTCCTCATGCCATCGGCTATGCTAATTACAGCAGCAAACCCTTCGCCCGTCCCTTTGTCAAGTATACCCCCACCTGGGCTCGGTCCTTTACCCCCAGCAATCAGGAAATGCGGAATCTGGTGGCGGAAATGAAGCAGATCCCCGTGCCGGAGCTGATCCAGGGCAAGAAGCTGCTGCTGGTGGACGATTCCATCGTCCGTGGCACTCAGCTCCGGGAGACCGTGGATTTCCTGTACAAGAACGGCGCCAAGGAAGTGCATATGCGTTCCGCCTGCCCGCCCATTATGTATGGCTGCAAATATCTGAACTTCTCCCGGAGTAACTCCGTTATGGAGCTGCTGAGCCGGAAGATTATCCAGCAGCTGGAGGGCGACGAGGGCCAGAACCACATCGCCGAGTACGCCGACAGCCGCACCGAGCGAGGTCAAGCATTGCTTAAATCTATTTGCGACGAAATGGGCTTTGATTCCCTGGGTTACCAGAGTCTGGACGGCCTGCTGGAGGCCATCGGCCTGAATCGTGACAAGGTCTGCACCTATTGCTGGACAGGTGAGGAATGACCGCGTTTGCGCTTCTGGAAACTACCAATATTCGCTAATGAAAATGCAAGCACACTCCGCTTTTCCTGTTAAATTAGTAGGACGAGTAAGTTGTACAGGCATTATAAGACCATGAAGTAAAGAATCGCCTGTGTCAGAGCGAATCTGATACAGGCGATTATCTTATGTATAAATAAGTTCGGACAAGATGCGTTCTTCCGCAGCATTGCGGATATTGTTCATAGCACCGACCCAGGCGAGTTGATCCTGTGC
>JAXJVC010000248.1:0-1965 GCA_036308745.1 Oscillospiraceae bacterium
CTTCAGTCCCCGGCTGTAATACACCCGGTTCAGATACACCGCAGGGAGCGTAAGAAGAAACTGTAGCAGCGCCGCCACCAGGGCATTTTCGATACCATGATACCAGTGTGGCAGGGGCAGCCCCGCCATATGCCCCATGGTGAAATACATCAGGATCACAAGACTGATGCCGGAACCGATGATTCGTTTTTTCATTTCCTTCAGGGCATCCTCCGCCGGAGCCTTTTCTTCCTTCTTTTCCTTCTTCTCCCCGGGGACATAGGCATTGTAGCCCGCATTGCGCACCGCCTGAATGATGGCGGCTGTCACATCCGTGTTCTCTGCCTCCACCTGCATGGTGCCAGCCAGCAGATTCACCTCTGCCTTTTCCACACCGGTAACGGCATTGGTTACCTTCTCCACCCGGGCGGAGCAGGCAGCACAAGTCATGCCGGTAACATTGAATTTCAGTTTCATATTTATCCCTCACTCGCAAAAACCCGGCAAATGATATTCCCATTGACACCGGGTTTTCCTTATGGTACTATTTTACCACGCGATGCCAAAAAAACAAGTATGCACTATTTGGTGCCATACTACCCTTTTGGATACCAAAGGAAGTAATGAGCAAATCGTCTGCGATGCTCAGCGTTTCCTAAAGGAGAATTTTATGGAAAACAAAGACAATTGCCCCGTGGAAGCCACGCTGGAGCTAATCGGCGGCAAGTATAAGGCACTGATCCTGTGGCATCTGTCCGAGGGCAAGCTGCGGTTTTCTGAGCTGAAAAAGGTTATCAAATCCGCCACACCCAAGATGCTGACCCAGCAGCTGCGGGAGCTGGAAGCCCAGAAGCTGATCCACCGGGAGGTCTTCCCCATTATCCCGCCCAAGGTGGAGTATTCCCTCACCGACACCGGGCGCAGCCTGATGCCCATTCTCGTCGCCATGCGGGACTGGGGTGCCAACTACCTGCGCACCAAAAACCAGGAGCCCTGCTGCTTCATGATGGGGTCCGATCCCATCGCACAAACCAACTGAACCCAGGAGGATACTATGAACATCAAAATCATTTCCGACAGCACCTGTGATTTGTCTGCTGAGCTGATCCGCCAGCATAATATCGCCATCACCCCTCTGATTGTTGTGAAGAACGACGAAGAGTTCCGGGACGGTACTACCATCACCCCCGCCGAGATCTTCGCCCATGTGGCAGCAGGCGGCAGCCTTTGCTCCACCGCCGCTCTGAACATGGGCATCTATCAGGAGGAATTTGAAAAATACGCCGACAGCTATGACGGCGTCATCCATATCAGCATCGGCTCCGGCTTCTCCTCCAGCTACCAGAACGCCTGTCTGGCCGCCGATGAATTTGACAATGTCCGGGTCATCGACTCTCAGAACCTGTCCACCGGCCAGGGTCTGGTGGTTCTGAAGGCCTGCGAGCTGGCCAGAACCGCAACCTCCCTGGATGAACTGGCCGATACCCTTCGGGAGTTCACCACTCATGTGGAAGCCAGCTTCCTGGTGGACAAGCTGGATTACCTGGTCAAGGGCGGCCGCTGTTCCTCTGCCGCGGCCCTGGGCGCCAACCTGTTGAACCTGAAGCCCTGCATCGAGGTCAAGGACGGCAAGATGTCCGTGACCAAGAAGTACCGGGGCAACTACGCCAAGTGCCTGGGCAACTACGTCAAGGACCGCCTGGAGGGCCGCCAGGACCTGGATAACAGCATTCTCTTTGTGACCCAGACCGTGGTTTCCGACGAATGCAACAGCGCCGTCATGGAGGCTGTCCGTACTTACGGCAAGTTTGATACTGTCTACGAGACCACCGCAGGCTGCACCATCTCCTGCCACTGCGGCCCCGGCACCCTGGGTGTGCTGTTCGTGCGCAAATAACGAAACTGCCAAAAGACCGTTTGCCCGAAAGCAAACGGTCTTTTCTTTACCCTTTTTGAATAATGCGCCAGGCGGCAAATTTGCCCATA
>JAXJVC010000249.1:0-8734 GCA_036308745.1 Oscillospiraceae bacterium
ATCTGCATTCTGGCTTTCAGATGTCGCCGTTCCTCATCAGTCAGGCCTGTCGGCCTGCCAGCTTCCCCCCGGGGGAAGCCTTGGGCGCTCCCGCGCCAGTGCGATAAACAACAGTTTTCCGCTCTATCTGCACGATAAAAGCACATTGCCGAAGCAATGTGCTCTCATCTTATACGCCCGGGAAAATCAGCGTTACCTTAAACAGGTCTCCATCCACCAGCAGCTGGAGCTGGCCCTTCTGGATCTCCATCAGGCTCTGGGCAATGTTCAGGCCCAGGCCGCTGCCCTCGGTATTGCGGGAGGCATCCCCCCGGACGAACCGCTCCAAAAGTTCGTCGGCACTGACATTCAGTTCCTCCCGGGAGATATTCTTCATGGAGATGATGACCTTTCCGTCCACCTCCGCCAGGTCCAGATACAGCCGGGTCCCGGGCAGGGCGTATTTCACCGCGTTGCCCAGAATGTTGCTCATGACCCGCCATACCAGCCGTCCGTCAGCCATCATTTCAATGGGGTCGTCAGGCTGGCGGAACACCGGGGTCAACTGGGCCTTTTCCAGCTTGTCGGCAAACTCGCCCAGGGCCTGGTTGATGGCTTCCCCGGCATTGATTACGGTGATATCCACCGCCAGGTTGCCGGTGCTGGCCTTGCTCATTTCCATCAGGTCCTCAATGAGCTTTTTCAGTCTTTGGGACTGCCGGTCCAGGACCTCCAGATACTGTTCCTGCTCCTCCTCGCTGTGGGGCTTTTGCAGCAGGTCCACATAGTTGATGATAGAGGTCAGAGGGGTCTTGATGTCGTGGGACACATTGGTGATCAGCTCCGTCTTCATCCGTTCGGATTTCAGTTGTTTCTGGGCCGCGATCACTGCCACATCCGCCAGGGAATTCAGTTCCCCGGCAAACTCCCGGAAGCTGCCGATGAGCAGCTTGTCGTCCACTTTTTCGTCCAGGTCGCCCTTGCTCATGCGCTTGGTGGCATCCATCAGCGTACCAAAGCAGTGCGCGCCATAGATGATGATCGCGATGCAGGCACCGATACAGAGCACGATCAGCACTTCCTCACCATTGGTGGCATAAACCATCGCCATCAGCAGGAACATAACAAATCCCACCAGCAGCCACTGCCAGGTCACCGGAAGCAGGGCAAAGAACCGGGTAAGCTTTCCCCACAGCCAGTCGCCTGCCTTCTGCAGCTTCTGAAGCAGCCAGGAAATCCCTCTGCCTGCCAACTGCCAGAAGAAAACCACGAGCTTCCACAGGGCCTTTACGAAGCGCACCATCAGGGGCCAGAGTTTTCTCTCACAAACCTGCGCGATCCGCACACACAGCTTCAACAGCCAGCCCAGCACCGCGCCCAGGAGATCGACGCTCCGGGCACACAGGGAATTGCGCCACCAGTAGCCACCGGGAGTCTTAAACTGGGCCGCGCAGGCAAAGCAGAAGCCTACCACCAGCAGGCACATGCCGTAGACCAGCAGCACCCCGGCCAGTAATCCGGATTTCAAACTGTTTTGCAGCAGATGGGGGACGCCCCGAACCCCCAGCCAGCCCAGCGCGGTAATGCCAAGGCCCACGATCACCGCATACAGTTCCAGGGAGATGCAGTTCAATCCCCCTGCCCGGACTTCGGTGGTACCGGGCTTCCGGCCTGCGGCGCAGCACAGGTATACAGCCGTCACCGCGAACAGAAGCAGCGATACCGCCAGCAGCATGGGAAACTGATTCTTGTAAGGTTCTGCCATTTCCAGCGCCATCCACACAGGATCCTGGCCCATTGCGCCTTCCGCCAGCACGATCCGCACGGTGTAGGGGGGCATTTCCTCATAGGTAAACTCCACCACCATGCTTTCTCCCCGCTGGTGGTCGAAGTATCTGAAGGTATGGGGCTGGTCCGGCACATAGGGTTCGGAGGGTGGGATTTCCTCATCGGCAGCACTCACAGTAAATACCGTCTCCGCCGCCATTTCCACGGCTTCCGTCACCTCTGTAGGAGCGGTGGTCATGGGCGTGGTCGCCTCCATGGTAGTTTCCGGAACCACTGTGGCTTCCGTAGTCTCCAGAGCCGCCGCTGTGGCTTCCTCAGAAACAGAAACCTCCGTAGTTTCGGGAGGAAGGGTTTCCTCCATTGTTCTGGCTGCCACCGCAGGCTCTCCGGGCACCAGAGTAAAGATCAGGTCTCCGCCCTTATCATAGGCAAAGGTGCCGATCACCTCACCGGCACCGGGCATTGTCCCTTCGGTGCCGCATTCAAACAAAACCCGTCCGTCATAGTCACGCAGGCAGATATACACCACATCCGCAGGCTTGGAGAACATAAAGTCCTTCCAGTCGGCGCAACGGAAGAAAACATTACCTGTTTCGTCGTGGGACACATGGCCGATGGATACATTCTCCCTGTCCACAGTGTAGCCGTCCGTCTCACCCTCCAGGAACAACACCGCCTCGTAAACAGCGTAGCCCTGGGGCGGCACATCATCGTAAATATAGATTTCCCCGCCGGCAACGCTCTCGGCTTCCACCCGGAATACCAGTTTGTTCTCCTCAATGTGGAAGGCACCCACACCATCCGGATCGGAAGCCTCATAAACCAGAGCGTCCTGCCCATCATGGAACGCGATATAGGTAACAGGGACTTCCGGATAGGTCACCAAACCCATATCGGAAGAGGTAAACACCACATTGCCGTTTTCGTCATACCCCAGGAATCCGATATCCGGCGTACCTCCGATGGATTCCTCGAATCCATCGGCGCAGACCACATGGACACCGGCAACCATGATGCCCTCCGGGGGAATGGCATCATACAGCACGGTATCCGCCTGTTCAGGTTCCGTCTCCATATCCTCCAGGCCCCGCATGATCATGACTGTCAAGCCGTCCTCAAACTCCAGACTGGACAGTACCATGGCAGGATGGTTGGCTTCATAGATCCGCTGGCCGTCCACCGTCAGGAAAGCCACCCGGACAAGGATCCTGTCGCTCCCCAGCTCTGTTCCCGGAATGGGTTTATGGGCAATAAATTCCACCTGCCCCAGTTCATTCACACCGATCACACCCAGACCGGTCTCCGGGAGGTCAACCGCCTCACTGTAACCGTCGGCGTAGCTCAGCTCTATCCGGTACACTTCCACCGGCTCCTCCGGCAGGGCGCTGTAGACCACATATTCCCCATTGGCAATGGTCGTGCCCTCAGCCAGCACCGGGGGATTGACCCGGTGGTATTCCTCGCTGGTCATTTCCGAAAGCACCTTAATATAGCTTCCGCCTACCGGATACTCGTATTGATATTTCGCAGGGTACTCGTCCATCTTCTGTTCCAGCACCACATTTCCCTGGGCATCCAGGATGGCGTAACCCATCCGGCTCTCGTCAAAGGGATAAGGGGAGGCACTGTAGTAGGTATCCGCCAGCTGAGTATTGCACCCGCCCAATTCCATGGATGCGTACCGCAGGCCGATGGCCTGGGCCTTGCTCTCCGCGAAGATCTGCACGTATTCATCATAGGCTTCTTCAAAGGAGCGGTCATACAAGCCGGTCTCCGTCATGGCGATGATACCCACACCACCGGCCACGGCTCCCAGCAGGGATGCCGCACACAGGAAAACCGCGAGAAATTTCAGAACAATGCTGTGCTTCATGGTTATTTCCCTCCTTCCATCTTATAGCCCTGGCCCCAAACCACTTTCAGATACCGGGGTTCGGAGGGGTTGATCTCGATCTTCTCCCGCAGGTGCCGGATGTGGACAGCCACGGCACCCTCACTGCCCAGTGCGGCCTCCCGCCAGACAGATTCATACAGCACCTTGGTGGAATAGACCTTGCCGGGGTTCGCCATCAGCAGGTGTAAAATGGCATACTCCGTAGGGGTCAGGGAGACCGGCTCTCCCTCCACCGTAACGGTCTTGGTGCGGTCATCCAGGGCAATGCCCCCGATGGTGATCTCATTGCCGCCTTCACTGCTCTGACAGCTGCCCAGCTTGGCATACCGGCGAAGCTGAGACCGGACCCGGGCCAGCACCTCCACAGGAACAAAGGGCTTGGTTATGTAGTCGTCAGCTCCCACATTCAGCCCCAGTACCTTGTCCTCGGTCTCCGACTTGGCGGTGAGGAGAATGATAGGCACATTGGAAAACTCCCGGATTTTTGCAGTGGCGGTGATACCGTCCATACCGGGCATCATGATATCCATCAGCACCAGATGGATGTCATGGTTGTTGACGATTTCGATGGCCTCCCGGCCGGTAAAGGCTTCGTAGAGACTGTATCCCTCCGGGGTCAGATATATTTTCAGCGCGTTTACGATATCCGGCTGGTCATCGCAGATGAGAATGTTGTACATGGCAGATTGCCTCCTGTCTCTTCTTTGTAGCCTTATTATAGCATCAACTTATTTAAGATAAAAGAGGGGGATTTCTTAAGATGGGTTTAAGCGACATTTTACATCGAATGCAGAGTGCAAAATGCAGAATGATGAATTATCCGCTTCGTGGATGGTTTCTATATTTCTTTCCAAATCCCACATTCTGCACTCTGCACTTTGCATTCTGCATTTCATATAGAAACCGTTACTCTCCACAAAATCCTCCCGCGTCTTTTCTGCAACATTACCAATAGGATTCCCCGAAAAAATCTGTCATAATAACTGTGTATGAAAAAATTCGAGCAGGAGGAACCACATATGGCGATCAAAGCAAGTGACAATTTTAAGGTCTACCATAACGAAGGCGGCCCTGACATCTCCACCCTCACCCGCCCCATCCTGGAACAGGACGGCCTGTATTTTAAGGATATCGATGGCTCCGGCACCGTCTCCCCGGTCAATGACTGGCGGCTTCCCGCCGCTGAGCGTGCCGCCGCTTACGTCAAACTTCTGACCGTGGACGAGAAGATCGGCCAGCTCTTCATCTCCGACTGGCGCATGGGTCCCAAGTACCCCAGCGCCCGGATCCCGGGCCATGTGGCCATCCCCGATGAATCCGGCTGTCTGGACGAAGGCGAGGTCCACCAGAAGACTATTTTCGGCGAGCAGCACCTTCCCGGCACCTCCACCCTCATCAAGGACTGGTTCGCCCGCCATACCATTCTCCGGGAAAACGCCAAGCCCGAGGATCTTGCGGACTACCTGAACCAGCTCCAGGCCGTTGCCGAGGAATGTGACCATTTTGTCCCTGTCCAGGCCGCGTCCAACTCCCGGAACGAAAACGGCGAGATCGTCTTCGGCATGAACGATGCCGGCGGTATCTTCCCCACCTGGCCCGGCACCCTGGGCATTGCCGCCGCCGTCAAGGGCAGCGGCATCGAAGTGGCGGACCGCTGGGCAGAAGCTACCCGGGAAAGCTGGGAAGCCTGCAACCTGCGCAAGGGCTATATGTACATGGTGGACTGTATGTCCGACCCCCGCTGGCAGCGCAGCTACGGCACCTTTGGCGAAGATCCCGGACTGATCTGTGAAATCGCCGAGCATATCATCCCCCGAATCCAGGGCAGCGAGGAGGGTGTCACCGACACCGGCGTTGCTGTCACCACCAAGCACTTCCCCGGCGGCGGACCCCGGGAAAACGGCTTTGACCCCCATTACGCCGCAGGGCAGTGGAACGTCTACGCCACCCCCGGCTCTCTGCAGAAGTACCATATGCCCGGCTTCCAGTCTGCTGTGGTGAAAAACACCTCCTCCATCATGCCCTACTATTCCAAGCCCGCCGCGGAAAAGTCCGCTGTCCAGCAGGACTGCCAGGGCAAGGATATCCGTTTTGACCCCTACGGCTTCGCCTACAACCGGGTGTTCATCCACGATATCCTCCGGGGTCAGATGGGCTTCCGGGGCTATATCAATTCCGACACCGGCATCGTCCACAACATGAAATGGGGCGTAGAAATGCTGGACGAGCCGGAGCGCATCGGCTTCGCTGTGAACAACGCCGGGGTGGACGTGATCTCCGGCCTGTTTGACAACGCCTTCGGCCGGGAAGCTTACGACCGTGCCGCCAACGGCTACTACGATACCCACACCCTGCCCGAAGGCATCACCCCGGATATGGTCACCCTGAACAACGAAGTGCTGGACCGTGCCGTCACCCGGACCCTGACGGAAATGTTCCAGCTTGGTATGTTCGAGAACACCTACCGCTCCGCGGAAAGCGCAAAGGAGACCGTCGCCAATTCCCGGTACTGGCGTGACGCTGAGCTTGCCCACCGGCAGAGTGTGGTCCTGCTGAAAAACGACAGCACCCTGCCCCTGAAGGCAGAGGGTAAAAAGGTCTACGCCGAAGCCTTCCACAAAAACCCCAGGCAGGGCGAAGCTGCCACCGCCGCGTTGAAGGAGATGCTGGGTGAAGTGACCCTTGTGGAGGATTACACCCAGGCTGACATTGCCATTCTCTTCGTGAACCCCTCCTCCGGCGACTACTTCACCGCTACGGCAGGCTATCTGGAACTGGACATCTGCGAAGGAAAGACGGTTCCCAATGTGGACGACTTCTGCCGTCCCATGCAGGAGACCCACCTGGAGACCACCCTCACCGGCGTTCACAAAATCGCCGCCATTGCCGATGCCGTCCACAAAAACGGCGGCAAGGTCATCGCCAACATCAACTTCCCCCTGGCATGGCTGGTGGGCAACGTGGAAAGAAATGCTGACTGCCTGCTGGCGGGCTTTGAAACCTACCCCACCGCTACCCTGGACGTGATCTTCGGCAGATTCGCCCCCACCGGCAAGCTGCCCATCACCCTGCCCCGTGGCGACGAAGTTCTGGCAGTCAATGCTGAAGGCGTCTGCATCTCCCCCAACGACGTCCCCGGCTATGACAAGGACCGGTATATGCCCGCAGAGCTGAAGGACGAGAACGGCAAGGCCTATGCCTACCGGGATGCCTCCGGCAACTACTACGAGCTGAACTTCGGCCTGCACTATTGATAGATATGGGTTATGAAATTTACAAACCGGAATGGGGCATCCAGCGCCCCATTCGCGGGGTCTTATTTGATATGGACGGGCTGGTGCTGGACACGGAAAAGCTCTATTCCCGATTCTGGCGGGAAGCCGTTGGGGCTTTCGGTTTTGAAATGACCTATGCCCAGTCCCTGCGGATGCGGGCCGTCAACAGCCGCCTGGGGGAGGCCATCCTCCATGAGTTATACGGTCCCGGGGCAGATTTCAATAAAATCCGGGCGAAACGGATCGAGCTGATGGATGCCTATGTTGCCGAACATGGCGTGGAAGCCAAACCCGGTATCTTTGAACTGCTGGACTATCTGGAAGAACACGGAATCGCCGCCGCCATTACCAGTTCCTCTCCCACCGACCGGATCCAGGCACATCTGGGATCCCTGGGGCTGTACCACCGGTTTGCCCGGATCTGCAGCTGCCACGAGGTCCCCCGGGGCAAACCCGCCCCGGACATCTACCTGCATGGTGCGGCCTCCCTGGGGCTTCCCCCGGAGGAATGTCTGGCGCTGGAGGATGCCCCCACCGGCATCCGCTCTGCCTATGACGCGGGCTGCCTTACGGCAATGATCCCCGACCAGGACCAGCCCTCAGCGGAAACCACCGCCCTCCTTTACGCCAAAGCCGATTCCCTGGCGGATATCATTAGCCTGCTGGAAACCATCCGTTCTATCTGACCCGCCGAAATCACATATTTCAAATACACGTACCACTAACGGTAGGGCGGCTTGAGGGCAAGCCGTCCTACAGGGAATCTGAGTTAAAATCCAACCGGGACACCGCGATCTTGCGGTGTCCCATTTTTTCGGGAATGCAAAAAAAGTTGTAGGAAAAACAAAACAAATGTGCTATCATATCAGGTGAGGTGAATGTCATGGAAGAACGAAACGAAAACATCACACCAGAGCAGGAAGGCTATACCCCCCGCCCAACTTGGCAGGTCTGGGGTGCCCGCATCGGCCTGGTGCTGTTCATCCTGTTTGTGATCTGGCAGATCATTAACATCGCACTGGGAGGTCTGTAATGCGGATTCTGGGGATCGACCCCGGCTACGGCATCACCGGCTTCGGCCTGATTGATGCCCAGCGCAGCCAGTTTCGCCTCCTGAACTGCGGTGCCATCACCACGCCCCCCAACACGGATTTTCCCTGGCGATTAGAGGTCATCTACAACGATATGACAGAGCTTCTCCGGGTGGCCCAGCCTGATGCCGTGGCCATTGAAGAGCTGTTCTTCGGCCACAACGTTACCACCGGCATCAATGTGGCCCAAAGCCGGGGCGTGATCCTGCTCGCCATCCGACAGGCAGGTCTGCCCATCTTTGAATACAAGCCCATGCAAGTGAAGCAAGCTGTGGTGGGCTACGGCAACGCCACCAAGCACCAGGTCCAGGACATGACTAAGCGCCTGCTGCATCTGCAGGCTATGCCCAAGCCCGATGACGCCGCCGACGCCATCGCCCTCGCCCTGTGCCATGCCCGTTCCAGTACATCCCTGCTGGGGCAGATAAACGCAATGCAAAAATAAGCATATGTCATTGCGAGCCAGTCCGCAGACTGGCGTGGCAATCTCCTGTATCGATGGAGATTGCCACGTCGCTTTCGCTCCTGGCAATGACAGCATATATAAGGAGGTTTCTCCATGATCTACTACGTTTCCGGTCCTGTGACCGTTTTGGAGCCCGGTCTTGCGGTCATCGACTGCGACGGTGTGGGCTACGGCTGCCGCATCACTGCCTATACCGCCGGACAGCTGAAGCTGAATCAGCAGGCCCGGCTTTACGTTACTG
>JAXJVC010000250.1:0-7062 GCA_036308745.1 Oscillospiraceae bacterium
CGAGGATGTGGAGGAATTGACCCGGGCCAAGCTGGCGGACAGCCTGTGCATCTATGTGGAGCAGGCGGCCTTTGCGGAGTTTGAACTGGGGCTGTATGACCTGTCCGGCGAGGAACTGACAGCAGAGGGCATTATCCGTCTTTACGAGGAAGTAGCCCAGGCCTACGGTCTGGATATCTACGGCTACGACGGCCTGGAGTTCGCGGAGATCAGCCATTTCTATACCAATCCCATGTACATATTCAGCTATGTCACCAGCAACGATGCCGCCATGCAGCTCTACCAGCTGGAGCAGCAGGAGAAAGGCGCAGGCCTTGCCCTGCTGGAGGAGAATCTGGACACCCAGGAAATTTCCTTCTTGGCGTTCCTCAATTCCGCCGGACTGGAAAGCCCCTTTGAACCCAGCCGCATCCAGGCGGTGCGGAAAACCTTTGAGATATTAATCGGATAATAGAAGGGCGTGTTGCTTCTGTTTTGCAACACGCCCGTATTTTACTTTTTGGAAACCAACTCCGTAAGGTCCTTGCGCTTTTTTGTACGCAGGGCATCTCCTTCCTTGGGGTAGCCCAGGGTGATGACCAGGCGCACAGGATGCTCCAGACCGCAGATGCCCCGGATTTTTTCGTCATCCAGCCAGCCCAGGATGCAGGTCCCCAGGCCCTGTGCAGCGGCCTCGGCGGTGAGGTATGCCGCGGCGATGCCGATGTCGATGGAGCGGTAGTCGTTCTTTTTCAGCTTCGCGCCCACAGCGGCAGATTTGACGTAGGGCATTTCGGAAATAACGATAAGGATGGGAGCCTGGGCAGCAAATTTGTTCATGCCCATTCCCATGGTGGCGGCGGCGACTTCCTTTGCGGCCTGGCCCAGGCAGACGGTGAGGTGATAGGGCTGGCCGTTGCAGGCGGAGGGAGCCAGCCGGACGGCTTCCAGAATGGCATCCAGCTTTTCCTGCTCCACAGGCTTTGCTTCGTCATAGCTGCGGCAGGACTGGCGGTTGTTGGCGATGGTCAAAAAATCCATGGGGATTCCTCCTTGGTTTCGATGGCTGTCCATAAAGGGATGAATTAGGAAATAGGTCACTGTAGGGCGGGCTGCTCTCAGCCCGCCGCAAAAGAACCAACTTGCGTTAAAGCGGCGGTTGTAGGGCAAGCCGCCCTACGGCCATTGGTGTATGAAATGATACCAATCTGCCTTCCGGGGAGTATGTCAGGTCCGGGTGAGCCAGCGCTTGATCTTTCGGGCGATTTTGAAGAAGATGCCCAGCTTCTTTTCCAGCTTCTCATACTGCTGCTCCCGCTCTTCCCGCTGGGCTACTTCCGCATCCAGCAGGCCCTGCAGGTGGCCGCACCAGCGTTCCAGGTCGTCAATGCGTTGCTGACGGGATTCCAGGGTGTCCACCAGCTCCTGGTGCTTCGCCTGCAGCACCCGGTTTTCCTCCTCCACATCCCAGATGTGGAGCTTTTGGGCTTCAATGGCCTCGTACTGCTGGCGGCAGATGGCCCGCAGGTCATTTATGGTCTTCTGATCATCATGCATCTTCTGTTTCTCCTATACACTGTGCCACGGAGCGCAGCAGATTCTGTTTGAAAATATCCATGGTGAAGACCTCCTCGAAGAGCCTTCTGCCATTTTGCCGGACCTCCGTCAGATCGCCGCTTTCCACAACGGTTCGAATACAGTTCGCCAGCTTTTCAGGGTCGTCATTCGGGTACAGGAAGCCGTTGACACCGTGGTGGATCACCCCGGCGGTGCCGGTATTCTCCGAGCAGATGCACACGCCGGACACCATCATGGTCTCCGCCATGAAGGTGGGCATGGGATCGTCCCGGGAGGAACAGATCACCGCGTCCGCCTGCCGGTAAAGAGAGAAGATCTCCTCCCGCTGGATGGCGGGGATATGGCGGACAGCTTCGGGGTACTCCCGCTGTACCGCTTCGATATGGCGGAAAATGTCAGGGTCCAGGTTTTTGCCAACGAACAGGAAGAGACATTGGTCCCGCACTGCGTCCGGCAGCAGGCGGATGGCCTGTGCCAGGATATCCTGTCCCTTTCGGTGGATCACCGTGCCTACGGATACGAAGAGTTTCCTGCCCTGAGTGTCCATAGGCGGAACGGGTTTCAGGGAATCCGCCTCATCCCGCAGGCCGTATAGCAGCAGCCCGGAGGCATACAGGGGGCGGTAGGTGTGCATGGCATCGTCGGCGTATTGGCTCACGGAGAAGATGTGGATGTTTTCTCCCACGGTCTCCGGCAGCACATGGCGCAGGTAATCTTCGTAGCCGCTTTTAGCGTCGTGGAGCCACCAAAGCACCGGAATTGATGCATCCCGGAGCTGCTGAATCTGGCGGAAGGGAACCACGGTATTCACCAGGATTAGGTCGAAATCCATGGCCCAGCGGAGCCAGTCGTCATGTTTATCCATGTCCCCCAGTACCAGAACGGGGACATTTTCCCGAAGAAAGGTATTTTTCAGCACGCCGTCCATAGGGGAAACCACGGTGACCTGCCAGCCGGCTTCCTTCAAAATGGGAACTGCCTGGGACAGCACCACCGGCGCGCCGGTAAGGGATAGCTCGTGGGTCAGGATCAGAATCCGTTTCTTCTTGGGCGCGTCGGTCTGGGGCGGGAAGCTGGCGCTTACTCCCGCCAGGGTGCTGCCCAGAAGATGCGCCCGAATCGGGGCGGGGCAGCAGGGGTCCAGGAAGAAGCGCTCCTTATGGCAGGCTAGCATATGGCTGAAGCCCGTCGGGGTGTAGACTGCGCTGCTGCCACAGGGGGCCACAACTTCGCCTACATACAGGCTGCTGCGGCCTTTTTTCTCTGCCCGGAAGGCCAGTTCCATCATGGCGTATTCCGAGGAGAGAGTGGGGAGGGGTTCAGTTATAGACAGAAGCAAGGCCTTGTCTGCTATCCAGAACTGCCAGGCTGGGAAGATTGTTTCCCGCAGGGCATAGCATTCTTTCCACAGCTGGGAGAAAGCATCATTCTTCCGGGAGAATTGGAAGGGGATGCCCGCCGTGGTGAAGGTTCCGGTGTATGCAACAGTATTTTCGTGGATCAGGCAGGGAGAGACCAGACCGGTATGGGGCTGGGATGCGTACCAGGCCAGCTTGTTCAGGTCCCGCCGGGGAGGCAGGGTACAGCCCGGGCCGATGATACAGACCAGATCTCCGGAAGCCTTTCGGACACCCTCAATGCAGGTGTCCCAATAGGTGGCTTCTTCGGTCAGTCGGATAATCTCATGCTTTCCGCAGAACCGAAATGTCGGATCCTCAGCCCCGGGAAGCAGCAGGAAGGAGATGGTTTTTTCACAGGTTTCCCCGGGGTACAGGTACAGTCCCGGAGCGCTGCCCTTGCCAACGGCCTTGCAGCCGATGTTCCGGACTTCCAGGAATTCCGTCAGGGCATCGGCCAGCAGGTCCTGCTCCAGGGGGGCGGGGGCCTTCCGACTGTGGCGGGTTAGCAGAAGCTCCGGGATATGGATGCCGTCGGTTTTCTTGGCGGCGGCAATGGTCATTTCCAGAATGGCCGCCCCAAAGTGGCTGCCCCCGCAGTGCAGGGTCATGCCCTCCAGAACCTGTCGGGAGAACAGAATGCCCTCTCCCGTAAAGGGACTGGAAACAAAGGCGATGGGGTGGAACTCCGGCTTCCGCAAGGGGCCATTCCCAAGGACCTGCTCGTCAAAGTAATACCAGCTTTTCCCGGAGGTCGCAGCTCTGGACAGGACCTCCAGCGCATTTTCACTGAGGGTGCTTCCGCTGTAGAGAAACAGCACATAGTCTCCCGTGACAGGACTGATTCCCGGGAGCCAGCCGCCGTCAGCTTCCAGGATCTGCACATCCTGCGGAGCAGCGGTCTGGGCTTCCAGGCTGTCCAGGGTCCGGCGCAGCTGGGGGGCGCTGCCGTTATGTATGATGCATACCGTAATGTTCAAAGCACTCATCCTATCTCGCACATAAAAGCTGTTCGATCACATCTGCCACATCTCCAACAGTGACCATTTTGCGGACAAGCTGCTCAGGAACGGAGATGTGAAATTCCTCCTCCAGAGAGGAGATCAGGTACAGAACATCCATGGAGCTGATCTCCAGGTCCTCCAGGATCTCGCTGTGGGCGGTGATCTCTTCCGCCTCCGTCATGGTGGCGAACAGTTCGATCACCCGGGTGAGAATGGTTTCATTGTCCATGGGGTTCTTCCTTTCTGATGAGCTTTCCACTGCCGTTTTTCGGAAGAGGGTCGGCGGAAAAGTTGACTTTATAAATTTGCCGGTAGAGGGGCTGCTCCCGGTTAAAAGCCCGGATGTGATCCGCCGCAGCCTGAGAATCCCGGGAATAGATTTGGGCGCAGATGCCCTTTTCGTCGCTGTATACCAGACACTCCTCAATGGCGTCACAGCGGCTTAATTGTTCTTCCAGTTCTTCGGGACTGACATTTTCGCCACCGGAGAGGATGATCACGTTTTTCTTCCGGCCGGTGAGATAGAACCAGCCGTCGTCGCTGCGGTATCCCAGGTCGCCGGTGTGGACCCAGCCCTCCCGGACCACCTGAGCCGAGGCTTCCGGGTCACGGTAGTAGCCCTTCATTTGGGAGGGCCCCCGGAGGAGAATCTCGCCGTTTTCAATGCGGCACTCCATGTCGCCGCTGGGCCTTCCAATGGTGTTTATGTGGTTTTTGTCCCAGATGCCCCAGGTGCCAACACCGCCGGTCTCCGTCATGGCGTAGCCGGATTCTATGGTGTAGCCCATATCCATGAGACTGCGGCAGACGGATAGCTTTGCGTCGGCGCCGCCGATGACGATTCGCTGGAGGTTGGGACCGGTGTATTTTTGGCGCTGCTCCACAGTGGTGGTGCGCCGCAGGAGCTTATACAGGCTTTCCACCATGGCAGGCACCAGCTGGACCTGGGTGGGAGCCAGAACCGGCATATCCATCAGCAGATGCATAGCGCCCCGGCCCATGCAGAGAGTCTTTCCCCGGCTCAGCAGGGACAGCGCGCCACGAAGGCCTGCAATGTGGTACATGGGAAGCACCAGCATAGGCCGCTCCAGCCCCGGCCCGGAGAAGAATCCCTCGGGGTGGGCGATGGCAGCGGTGATGTTACCCCAACTCAGCTCCACGGCCTTGCTTTTTCCGGTGGTGCCGCTGGTGAACATCAGCACGGCGGTGTCATCCACAGGGGGGCAGGGAAGCGCATCCAAGGAAAGGGGCGCAGCCTCCGGGGAAAGAGACAGCGCGGGAAATTCCGGGGAGGGGCTGCTGCCCAGTACCAGGGAAACGTCTGTATGGCGGCACTGGTCTGCCAGCATTTCCAGGGGCAGGGCGGGATTTAACAGCACCGCCGTATTTCCGGTGGCGGCGATGGCAAGGAAGGAAACCAGCCAGCGGTAGCTGTTGGGGGCGATGAGGGCAATGTGCTTGCCCCGGACCTCCAGGCTTCCCGCGGTTCGGAGGATGTCCTCCAGAAATGCGCTCCGGGAGACGTTGGTCACCTGTTTGCCGTCGTATAGGGAAAAGGCGGGCTGGTCTGCCATGGCGGCGAAGCCCTCCAGGAGGGTATTAATGTAGCTTTTGTTTTCCACTGCGTTTGATTCTCCGTTTGTACAGTTGCCGGGAAATTCGTTTCAGGACAAAGCAGCCTGCACCGTACAGAAGGCCCTTGGCGGTGGCTTCCACCAGGAAGGCCAGGACCTGATGCGCTGCCAGGACCTGGGTGAGGGTGTACCAGGGGATGCAGACTAGCTCTACGGAATGGATGCACAGGATCCAGTAGGAGTAAACGCCTACCTTGCGCAGACCGTCCAGTCCTTTCCACTCCCAGGCACTCATGTGGATGCCCAGGATCAGAAGCAGCGCGCCTGCGCAGACTGCGCCGATATAGTCGAAAAGGCCGTAGCGGAAGATGCCGTGGGCCAGATTGAAATCTCCGAAAAACGCCTGCCACAAGGTGGCGGCGGCAAGGGCCAGGTACAGCCACAGGTGCGTTTTCTCACCGGTGTACAGCTTGTACTGCTTCAGAAGATAGCCGGTGTAGCAGCAGCCCACGGCCATCAGGCCCTGGGGGATGCAGAAGAAATTGAAATCCAGCAGCATCAGTCCATAGCCCAAAACAGCGCAGGCAGCCACAGCGGCCAGTCGGGTCCATTCCCGTTTTAGCTTCAGGATTCCGTTTAGCAGGTTCAGACCCCAGAACAGGGACAGGAAGAACCACATAATGGAGCATTCGTAGAGGGAGATGCCCAATACGGTTTTACCCGTTTTGGGGATGCCCAGCAGGAAGGCCAGAAGGTAACGCATTCCCTCCTGCACCGCACCGGGCCACCACCGGTAAAACAGGAAGTGGACCAGGGGGAACAGGATAGCAACTGCCAGGGTGACATAGCCATAGGGCTTTAATAGCTCGGAGGCCGTCTTTTTCAGCATTTTCCCCATGGGTTTCGGACGGAAGCCAAAGCCGCTGGCAATGAGGAACATGGGGTTAATAGCCGTCCGCAGCAGAAACAGGGGCAGGGAAAACACCACCAGGCCCGGAGCCCGGGCGGTGTCATAATGGGAAAACATATGCCCCAGAACGATCCCGATGAGGGCAATGCCCTTGACCAGATCAAAGGTGGCAAGATTCAGTTTGATCTCTTTCTTCATCAGCAAATACCATATCGGTGAGCAAAATGTGTCCGGACAGCAGGATCTCGGGAAGGTATTCCATCAGATCCGTCATGCAGCCAAGGCCGCTTTCTGCCAGCAGATCCCGGCGGATCAGCCCGGCACCCAGGTTCCATACCAGGTCACGAAATTCCCTGCGGTGGGCCAGGGAATCCCGGTCCAGGAAAGCGGAACGGGAGGCGCGGAAAACAGCACTGCAGTAATTATATTTGGCGGCGTCGCTGAAGGTCTCCAGCAGAGCGGAGGGCAGCGGCGCAGTAATGTCGGGGAAACAGAGATACTCGCCCCAGCCTTTGGAGAAAGCGGTGCGAAGGATCCCGGAGGGGGTCATATCCCGGCAGACCACCTGACGCACCCGAAGGTCGGTATCAGGCAGCTCTACAGGGGCGGGGGTCAGCAGC
>JAXJVC010000251.1:0-12793 GCA_036308745.1 Oscillospiraceae bacterium
ATCTGCATGGTGACGTTATCCTTGGTGATAACGGGCTGGGGGGGATAGTCCAGGACCTGCTCCTTCAGGGAGACACGGCGGGCGATGCGGTCAATGAAGGGGACCTTGAAGTGCAGGCCCACGCCCCAAACGGTCTGGAATGCGCCCAGACGCTCGATGACGTATGCACGGGACTGCTGGACAACGGCGATGTTGCTGATAATGACGATGAATGCGATGACGATCAGTGCCAGAACGAAAAAGATCATAATGTTACCTCCTGTGTGTTTGTTTTGTTATTTTGGGGACGGGGTGTCCCTTGCAGATATGGGTCAGATGCTGGCGGAGACTACCGCAGGGGAAACGTAGACCTTGACACCCTCAATGCGGTCCACACGGACCTTGGTGCCGGCGGGGATGACGCTTCCGTTGGTGCTTCGGGCGGTCCAGACCATACCGTTCAGCTTTACCTGGCCCTCTGCTGCTATGTTGTCGATGGCGGCAGTGACAAGTCCGATAGAGCCGATGACGGAATCAATGTTGGTGGCAGTGACCTTGGGGTTCAGGTATTTGCGGACCAGGGGCCACAGGCATGCCAGCAGTGCGCCGGACACCAGGACGAACAGGACCAGCTGGAGCCAGATGGGAGCGCTGAGCCATGCGGCAATGGCAGCCACAAGGGCGCCGGCAGCGAACCAGAGGGATACCAGATGGATGGGACAGGCGGCTTCCACGATCAGAAAGACCACGATAAGTCCTGCCCAGATGATTGCAGCCCAATTCATATTGCTACCTCCTTTCCTCACGGGTCTTATTGGGTTGTGAACATATCATAGCAGATATCCACGCTGGGGTCAATTGACGGAATTATCAAATATGGCAACATTTTAGTCGGAAATGCAAAATATTACCTGCCAAGTCGGGGGAAACAGGATTTTTGATCCTGCTTTCAACGAATATCAATATTTTTTTATTGAATGGGACAATATAAAGGTAAAACGATTATATTATATGGTTACATAACCATATAATATATTACACATCAACCTCGAAAACGCACCGCCATATACGGAGTATTTGCAATTATCCGGAGGATAAAACGCCGGATATTGTGCAAATTTTTCGGAGATTATCAAAGATTTTGAAAGAATAGCCGTATCGGCCCATGGGGGAGGAAACCAAATGGAGCAATGGGATTTTTTATGTTGGTGGTATTGCAAAAGAAAAGGGAAATTTGGTAGAATAAAAGAAAACCATGCGCTGGGACCTATATTCTATAAGGAGGAAACCATATGCTGTTAAACTGCCGTTTCTACAGCCCGATGCTGCGCCGCAATACCCAGGTGAACGTGATCCTGCCGACGCCGGGGGAGGAGGACGCCCCTGTCCCCAAGGATGTAAAGGTGCTGTACCTGCTCCATGGAATGCATGGAGACGCCGATTCCTGGCTGCATTCCTCCAACATTGAGCGCTACGCCGATAAGGCGGGCATCGCCGTGGTGATGCCCTCGGTAAACAACAGCTTTTACCAGGACATGGTCCACGGCGAGCGATTCTTCTCCTTTATGACGGAGGAATTGCCTAAATTCGTTCAGGGACTGTTCCCTGTGTCCCGGAAGCGGGAGGACACCTATATTGCCGGACTTTCCATGGGCGGCTACGGCGCGTATTATATCGGCCTGTCTCAGCCGGAGAAGTATGCCGCCATCGCCAGCTTTTCCGGCGCCCTGGATGTGGGCTTCCGGTATACGCCCCTGGCGGGGAAGGACGCACCGCTGCCCTTCTATGTGGAGGACTGCTTCGGAGATCCCGGGACCATCGCCGGGTCCGACCGGGATGTGTTCCGGCTGTATGAAAAAACGGCGGAAAAGGGCCAGGTGCCCCGGCTGTACCAGTCCTGCGGAACGGCGGACTTTTTGTACGGTATGAATGTGGCGGCGAATAAGGCTCTTACGAAGCTGGGTGCGGATATCACCTGGCGGGAAGCTCCCGGTGTGGAACACGAATGGGACTTCTGGGACAGCGAGATCCGCTGGCTGCTGGAAAACTGGCTGTAAGGACGAAAACCATATTGCTTGCTGATCTGAATCGGCGCTGAGGAAGCTCCTCAGCGCCGGTTTTTGCCTGTTTCGCCATATTCTGACTAAATGTATCGATATAGAAGTGTTTTTTACCGGGAATTTGTGAACAATGGACAAAAATCAGTGGACAAATCCCGAGAATTGCGCTATGATAAGTAGTGGAATCATACGGTTATATTCCGTGAAATTTGAAAGAGGTGAAGTAATATGGCGTTTTCTTTTTTCGGAGGGGTGCATCCCAAAGAAAATAAGTGGTACGCTTGCGACAAGGCCGTTCAGAATTTCCCTGAGCCGGATATTCTGGTCATCCCCATGCAGCAGCATATCGGCGCCCCCTGTAAGCCCCTTGTGAAGAAGGGCGATCTGGTTACTGTTGGTCAGAAGATCGGTGACAACCAGGGTCTTTGTGTTCCTGTACATGCTTCTGTTTCCGGCAAGGTCAAGGCCGTGGAGGCTAAGCCCCACACCAGCGGCACCACCGTGATGGCGGTGGTCATTGAGAACGACCATCAGGGTACTCTGTGCGAGGACATCAAGCCCCGTACCCAGGAAGAGGTGGATGCCCTGTCTCCTGAGGAGCTGATGGCCATCATCCGGGAGGGCGGTATCGTCGGTATGGGCGGCGCCACATTCCCCACCCATGTAAAGCTCTCCTCCGGCATCGGTAAGGTGGACACCATCATCGTCAACGCCGGCGAGTGCGAACCCTACATCACTTCTGACGATCGGCTGTGCCGGGAGCGGCCCGAAGAGCTGATCTCCGGCCTGAAGGTCATCATGAAGATCTTCGGCCTGAACCAGGCTCACATCGGCATCGAGGACAACAAGCCGGAGGCTGCAAAGTCCCTGCGTTCCCATCTTTCCGCCGCCGACGGCATCACCGTGGACGTGCTGCCTGCCAAGTACCCTCAGGGCGCGGAAAAACAGCTGATCTACGCTGTTACCGGCCGGGAAGTCCCCTCCGGCGGTCTGCCCGCAGCGGTTGGCTGCGCCGTGTTCAATGCTGCCACCTGTAAGGCCATCCACGATGTGGTTTACAACGGTATGCCTCTGATCAAGCGCATCATCACCGTTTCCGGTGACATCGTTATGGAGCCCAAGAACCTGATGGTCCCCATCGGCACCAGCTTCAATGACCTGCTGGAGGCTGTGGGCCATTCCGAGAATCCCTACAAGGTCATCTCCGGCGGTCCCATGATGGGCGTCACCCAGTATGACCTGAGTGTTCCCACCATCAAGGGCGTCAACGCCATCACCATCCTGGGCCGGAGCAACAGGTATGCTGTGGAAGACAGCCGCTGCCTGCGCTGCGGCAAGTGCATCGATGCCTGCCCCATGAAGCTGATGCCCGTTCTGATGTACAAGGCATTGCAGGCCAATGACATCGAAGAGATGAAGGCCACCAACCTGATGGACTGCATCGAGTGCGGCTGCTGCGCATACACCTGTCCCGCCAGTGTTCCCCTGGTCCTGGGCTTCCGTGCCGGCAAGCACCGTCTGCGTGATGCCATGGCTGCGGCTAAGAAATAAGGAGGTGGAGATCAAATGGCACAGATGAAATACTTTTATGAGCTGACGATTTCCAGCTCTCCCCACGCCCATTCCCCCGTTACTACCCAGACGATCATGCGGGACGTGCTCATTGCTCTTTGCCCCGCGCTGATTGGCTCGGTGTATTTCTTCGGCTTCCGGGCTTTGATGGTTACCCTGGTATCCATGGCAGCCTGTGTGTTCTTTGAGTGGGGCTGGTGCAAGCTGATGAAGCAGAACTGCAAGGTCTATGACCTGTCCGCTGCCGTCACAGGCGCGCTGCTGGCCTTTGTCTGCCCTGTCACGATTCCTTACTGGACCATCATCCTGGGCGACTTCTTCGCCATCATCATTGTCAAGATGCTGTTCGGCGGCCTGGGTAAAAACATCGTCAACCCCGCGCTGGCAGGCCGTGCGTTCATGTTCAGCTGGCCTGTGCTGATGAGCACCTGGGTCAAGGTGGGCTTTGAAAATGCCGTCAGCCCCCTGGCTGTTACCGATGCCGTCACTGCCGCTACTCCCCTGGCAGCGCTGCACCAGGGCGTAATGTGCCAGGAATCCACCTGGGAGCTGTTCATCGGCAAGGTGGGCGGCTGTATCGGTGAGACTTCCGCGCTTCTGCTGCTGGTGGGCTTTGCTTACCTGCTGCTGCGCAAGGTCATCACTCCCCGGATCCCTGTGTCCTTCATCGCCACCGTGGCGATCCTGACCTTCCTGTTCCCTCAGGGCAATCCCCGCATCGACTGGATGGCAGCCCAGGTCTTCGGCGGCGGCCTGATGCTGGGCGCGATCTTCATGGCTACCGATTATGTCACCTCTCCTCTGACCAAGCTGGGCCAGATCGTCTACGGCATCGGCTGCGGTGTCCTGACTGTTATGATCCGCTACTTCGGCGGCTACAATGAGGGCGTTTCCTATGCCATCCTGTGCATGAACTGCTGCATTGTGCTGCTGGACAGAATCGGCCGTCCGACCAAGTTCGGCGCACCCAAGAAGGAGGCGGCAAGATAATGAAAACCGGATCCAATGTGAAATATGTTCTGCGGCTGGCGCTGACCCTGCTGATCATCACCTCTGTGGTGGCGGCCCTGCTGGCGGCGGTCAACTCCGTTACCAAGCCTATCATCGACCAGCTCAACGCCGAAAAGACCCAGAAGGCCATCGAGGCAGTCCTGCCCGGCGGCGGCGAGAGCATCGACTTCACCGATGACACCGGCCTGGTCAGCGTGGTCTACAAGGGCGAAAGCGGCTATGCCATTCAGGTCGCGCCTGTGGGCTTCGACGGCGCCATCACCATGATGGTCGGTGTTGACTTCGAGGGCAATGTGCTGGGCATTTCCGTCATCGATCAGTCCGAGACTGCCGGCCTGGGCGCTGTCTGCGCAGCCAAGACTTCTGCCGGCGAGGCCTTCCGGGGCCAGTTTGAGGGTGTCTCCGGAACCGTAGCCGTCTCCAAGGACGGCGGCGAGCTGGATGCCATCACCGGCGCTACCATCACGTCCCGCGCAGTCTGCAGGGGTGTCAACGCCGCGCTGGCCTGCGCAGCAAACTTGGGTTAAGGAGGTACGTCCTGTGAATTTCAAGAAACAGTTTAACGAGGGCCTGCTGACCAAGAATCCTGTTACCGTGCAGCTGCTGGGTATGTGTTCTACCCTTGCCATCACCACCAGCCTGTTCAACGGCATCGGCATGGGCCTGGCCGTTACCATTATCCTGATCTGCTCCAACGTGCTGATCTCCGCCCTGCGGAAGGTCATCCCCAATCAGATCCGTATTGCCGCGTACATCACCATCATCGCGGGCTTCGTTACCATCGTAGACCTGGCTCTGCAGGCGTTCATTCCAGCCTTGTCTGAAAGCCTGGGCGTGTTTATTCCTCTGATCGTGGTCAACTGTATCGTTCTGGGCCGGGCAGAGGCCTTTGCCTCCAAGAACGGCGTCCTGGCTTCTGCCGTTGACGGCCTGTGCCAGGGCATCGGCTACACCGTGGCTCTGGTCATCGTGTGTGTCATCCGGGAACTGCTGGGCTCCGGCACCTTCGGCGGCGGTATCCTGAACGGCGGCGAGGGCATTCGCCTGATCCCCGCGGAGTATCCCGCAATGCAGATGGTCATGCCCGTGGGCGGCTTCCTGGTCCTGGGATTTGTCATCGCCGGTTCCCAGTGGCTGATGATGCACCTGGAAAAGAAGAATAAGAAGAAGGAGGCTGCTAAGTAATGGCACAACAGATCATTGGCATCATCATTGCTGCGCTCCTGAGCCAGAACTTCATTCTGGTCAAGTTCTACGGCATCTGCCCCTTCATGGGTGTTTCCAAGAAGATCGACACCGCTCTGGGTATGGGCATGGCGGTTACCTTTGTTATGGCCCTGGCTTCTGCCGCCTGCTGGGCAGTCAACCTGCTGCTGGTGGAGCTGTCGCTGGAGTATATGCAGACTGTTGCCTTCATCCTGGTCATCGCCACCCTGGTGCAGTTCGTGGAGATGTTCCTGAAGAAGTTCATTCCCGCACTGTATAAGGCTCTGGGTGTGTTCCTGCCCCTGATCACCACCAACTGCGCTGTTCTGGGCGTGGTGCTGGTCAACGTTCAGGAAGGCTACAACTTCCTGCTGTCCGTGGTCAACGGTGCTGCCGGCGGCCTGGGCTTCACCCTGGCAATCGTCCTGTTCGCTTCTGTCCGGGAGCGTGTGGACAAGACCGATTGCCCCGAGTGCTTCAAGGGCTTCCCCATTGCCCTGATCGCCGCCGGTCTGCTGGCCCTGGCATTCATGGGCTTCTCCGGCCTGAAGATTTTCTAAGGAGGGCGAAGAAATGGATATTTTGATTGCGGTTGGAATCCTGGGCGTTCTCGGCCTGGTTTTCGGTGCGGTCCTGGCGATCGCCTCCAAGGTTTTCTATGTGGAGACTGACCCCCGTCTGGATCAGCTTAACGAGTGCCTGCCCGGCGCCAACTGCGGCGGCTGCGGCTATGCCGGCTGCGGCGGTTATGCAGAGGCTGTTCTGAACGGCGAGGCACCCATCGGCAAGTGTGCCTCCGGCGGCAACGAGTGCGCCCAGGCCATGGCAGCCATCATGGGCGTCAAGGCAGAGTCCGTTACCCGGAAGGTGGCACTGGTCCGCTGCTCCGGTGAGAAGATCTACGACAAGGATGGCAACCTGACCAAGGGTGCCAAGGTCAAGGCCGAGTACGAAGGCTTTAAGGATTGCCTGGCTGCCACCAAGGTGGGCGGCTCCGGCCCCCTGTCCTGTAAGTTTGGCTGCCTGGGCTACGGCTCCTGCACCAAGGCCTGTAAGTATGGCGCCATCAAGGTGGTCAACGGCGTGGCTAAGGTAGACGAGGACCTGTGTGTAGGCTGTATGGCCTGCGCCGCCGTCTGCCCCCGGAACCTGATTGTTCCTGTGGAGCCGGACCGGAACGTGGTCATTGCCTGTAACTCCCTGGCGAAGGGTGCAGTCACCACCCGTTCCTGCACCGTGGGCTGCATTGGCTGCGGCCTGTGCAAGAAGATCTGCCCCAACGATGCCATCACCGTGGAAAAGGGCCTGGCCCGGATCGACTACTCCAAGTGCGACAACTGCGGTCTGTGTGCCACCGTCTGTCCCAAGAAGCTGATCAAGGATTCCAAGGTAGAGACTCTGGGTGACCCGGAGGTCAAGCCTATGAACAATCCTGAAGTCAAGGTGTAATGGAACATAGTAAGGATCCCCTCCCGCCTGGGAGGGGATCTTTTGTGATGGCACACCTGTAATGAATTATCGTTTCGCGGCGCGGCCGCAAGCCCTCCCCTCTGGGGAGGGTACCCCCGCAGGGGGCGGGAGAGGTCGTGAATCTCCCTTCAGGAAAGGCAAGACGGCTTTCGTCGTTCCCTCTTCCGTCCCGCCTTTCGGCGGGCCACCTTCCCCAGAAGGGAAGGCTTTGTTTCCGCGAAACTACATTTTCCCTTACTATACCATTTCCTCCGTCCCTGCGCAATGCCGGGAGAATGTAAAGGAACCGTAAACTTTTCCCCTGGTCGGGCAAATCCGCTTGCCAATTCCAATCAGGGTGGTATAATAACTTTCAGAGTATTATGCTAAGAGCAGAGCGAGGTCTTGGAAATGAAAAAAATGCTCTGTGTTATGAATCCCACGTCCGGTCAGCGCAGAGCCAATAAATTCCTGCCGGATATCATCAGCCTGTTCAACCGGGGCGGTTATGAGACCATCGTCTACATGACCGGCGGTCAGGGCGACGCGGAAAAAAAGGTGGCCCTGCGGGCCAGGGATGTGGACCTGGTGGTCTGCTGCGGCGGCGACGGCACCTTCAACGAGACTGTATCCGGTCTGCTGAAAAGCGGCGCGGACACTCCGGTAGGCTATATCCCCGCCGGTTCCACCAACGATTTTGCCGCCAGCCTGAAGATCCCCCACAACATTCTGACAGCAGCCCAGCACATTCTGGAGGGCAAGCCGGTGCCCTATGACGTTGGCACCTTCGGACAGCGGTATTTTACCTATGTGGCATCCTTCGGTGCCTTTACCCGGACCAGCTACACCACCCCTCAGAATATCAAAAATGCCCTGGGCCATACCGCCTATGTCCTCAGCGGCATCCAGGAGATCTCCCAGATTCGCAAGGAGCATATCCGCATGGAAATGGACGGTCAGGTAGTGGAGGACGACTTCCTGTTCGGCGCCATCTGCAATTCCACCTCCGTCGGCGGCATTCTCACTCTGGACCCCAGGCAGGTGGATATGGGCGACGGCCTGTTTGAGATCCTGCTGGTGCGGGCTCCTCAAAATTTGACGGAGATCTCCGAATGCATCCAGGCAGTACAGAACGGAAACTATAACGACTGTGCCATGATCACCTTCTGCTCCACCCGTAAGGTCAAGATCTTCGCGGATCCGGAGATGCCCTGGACCCTGGACGGCGAGCGTGAGGATGGCCACAGCGAAGTCACCGTAAAAAACAGACAACACGCCATCCGGCTGATCAAGAAGGTGGATGCCCTATGATCCATTCCACACTGTGCTATATCACCCAGGGCAACGATGTGCTGATGCTCCACCGGGTAAAAAAGAAAAACGACATCAACAAGGACAAGTGGATCGGCATCGGCGGCAAATTTGAGGATGAAGAAAGTCCCGATGAATGCCTGCTGCGGGAAGCCCGGGAGGAAACAGGACTGCGCCTCACCTCCTGGCAGTGCCGGGGCATCGTCACCTTCCTGAATGACTGCTGTGAAGGGGAATATATGTACCTGTTCACCGCCGACGGCTTTGAAGGGGACCTGAAAGAATGCGACGAAGGCGACCTGCAATGGGTCAGCCGGGACTTTCTGAACGCCCTTCCCAAGTGGGAGGGGGACCAGATCTTTCTGGACCTTCTGTGGCAGGATGCCCCCTTCTTCCTGCTGACCCTGCGCTACAGCGGCGACACTCTGGTGGAAGCCGTTCTGGACGGCAAAAAGATCCGATAACATCGAACCGGGCGGATGTGGGCATCCGCCCCTACGCAAGCGAAATAGGAGGGACCCTATGGCAAAGGTACTGGAAATCTGTGTGGACTCCCTGGCATCTGCCCGGGCGGCAGCCCAGGGCGGTGCGGACCGGCTGGAGCTGTGCAGCGCCCTGCTGGCAGGCGGTCTGACTCCCTACGAGGCATTGCTGCGGCAGATCAAGGCAGAATCGGACATTCCGGTCCGCTGCCTGATGCGGCCCCGGGCGGGAGATTTTCTCTACACCCCGGAGGAGCTGGAAATGCTGCGCCTGCAGATCCTGCAGCTGAAAGCGGCGGGTGCCGACGGCTTCGTTATCGGCTGTCTGACGGTAGATGGCGAACTGGACATGGAGGCCATGAAGCCCCTGGTGGAGGCCTGCGGCGGCAAGGGCATCACCCTGCACCGCTGCATTGACGTATCCCGGGACCTGAAGAAGACCTATCTGGACGCCAAAGCACTGGGCATCGACACAGTGCTGACCTCCGGCGGCGCAGCCTCCTGCAAGCTGGGCAAAGACACCATCGGCAGCCTGCTGGCCCTGCGGGATGAACTTAACGGCCCGGAAGTACTTATCGGCGCAGGTGTCAACGCAGCCGTCATCCGGGATTTCCGGCAGACATTCCCCAATACCAGGGCCTTCCACATGAGCGGCAAGATGGAGTTGGAAAGTGCCATGGGCTTCCGCCGTGAAGGTGTCCCCATGGGTCTGCCCGGTCTGGACGAGTGGCATATCCAGCAGACCAGCGTGGAAGCCGTAACCGCCGCAAGAGACGCAATGGACGCATAACAAACCCGGCAGGCTTTCGCCTGCCGGGTTTTGCTACGAATTATGTATTGATTAAATGTTCAGCAGATCGCTGTAGACCTTCAGTGCGCCGTCGGTATCGTGGGCCAGAACCTTCTTGGCCAGAACCTTACCCAGCTGCACACCCTCCTGGTCGAAGGAGTTGACATTCCAGGCAAAGCCCTGGAACATGACCTTGTTCTCGAAGTGGGCCAGCAGTGCGCCCAGAGCTGCGGGGGTCAGCTTCTCACCGATGATGATGGAGGAGGGACGGCCGCCTTCAAACTTCTTGTTCAGGTCGGTGTCGTCCTTGCCGCAGGCAAAGGCCACGATCTGAGCGGCAACGTTGGCGCACAGCTTCTGCTGGCTGGTGCTGCCCTGGATCACCACATCGGTACCCATCTGGCTGTTGCGGAAGCCCACAAACTGCAGAGGAATGATGTCGGTGCCCTGGTGCAGGAGCTGATAGAAGGAGTGCTGGCCGTTGGTGCCGGGCTCGCCGAAGATGACAGGGCCGGTGGCATAGTTGACAGTCTCACCGAAGCGGTTGACGGACTTGCCGTTGGATTCCATATCCAGCTGCTGCAGGTGAGCAGGGAAGCGGCTCAGAGCCTGGGAGTAGGGCAGCACGGCAGTGTTGGGGTAGCCCAGAACGTTGCGCTCGTAAACGCCGATCAGAGCTGCCAGCATTTCCGGATTCTGCATCGGATCCGGATTGGCTGCCATCTTATCCTCTGCCGCCATACCGTTCAGGAACTGGGCAAAGACCTCGGGGCCGAAGGCCAGGGACAGAACGCAGCCGCCCACGCCGGAGGAAGAGGAGAAACGGCCGCCGATGTAGTCATCCATGAAGAAGGCTGCCAGATAGTCAGGAGAAGCAGCCAGAGGAGAGGTCTCAGAGGTAACAGCCACCATGTGGTTGGAAGCGTTCAGGCCAGCCTGGGCCAGAGCGTCCTTCACGAAGGACTCATTGGTCAGAGTCTCCAGGGTAGTACCGGACTTGGAGACCAGCACAAACAGGGTGTGGGCCAGGTCCAGGTTGCTGAGAACACCGGCAGCATCGTCGGGGTCCACGTTGGAAATGAAGGCAGCCTTCATCTTCAGGGTGTTATTGACCTTTGCCCAGTTCTCCAGAGCCAGGTAGATAGCCCGGGGACCCAGGTCGGAGCCGCCGATGCCGATCTGGCAAACGGTGGTGAACTTCTCGCCAGCGGCGTTGGTGATCTGGCCTGCGTGGACCTTATTGGCAAACTCGGTGATCTTGTTCTGCTCGCCTACGTAAAATTCCCGCTTGTCAACGCCGTCAGCCACAACAGCGTCGCCCAGCTGGCCACGGCACATATGGTGCAGAACACGGCGCTTCTCGCCGGTGTTGACGACTTCGCCGTTGTACAGGGCGGCAAACTTCTCGGTCAGCTGCTGCTCCTGCGCAAACTTGGCAAGGACGGACAGGATGGCATCATCCACAGGTCTTGCGCCAAAGTTGAAGTCCATGCCCGCACCCATGGGAACGGTATAGCCCTTGACGCGCTCTGCGCCGTTCTCGCCGGACATAGCGGCGGCCAGATCAACGCGCTTGGCAGCGCACAGTTCCTGGTAGGAAGCCAGGGTGTCCATGTTTTTCCAGGTAATCATTGGGAAATCCTCCTAATTTCTGAACATTTTGCAATATTTTTTCAAAACGTATAGAGATTATACTAAAAAATCCCCCAGATTGCAAGTACATCGGCCCAAGATTCTCATCCCTATAACTTTTTTATTTTCCCTCTGGCTTTTTCCGACAGAAGATGTATAATGATATTATCACAAATTATGGAGGTACATAAGCATGCAATACGGCTTTGGCATCGATCTCGGCGGCACCACCGTCAAGATCGCATATTTCGATGATCAGGGTACTATGCTGGAAAAGTGGGAGATCCCCACGGTCACCGCTGACGGCGGCAAGCAGATTCTGCCCGACATCGCCGCATCTATCCGCCAGTTCATGGAGGGCAATAACATCCCCGCCACCGCAGTTCTGGGCCTGGGCATCGGCGTTCCCGGCCCTGTAGACAGCAAGGGCGTAGTCAACAAGTGCATCAACCTGGGCTGGGGCGTTTTCAACATCGCCGAGGAGCTGTCCGCCCTCACCGGCTTCCCCGTAAAAGCAGGCAATGACGCCAACGTTGCCACCATGGGCGAGTTCTGGAAGGGCGGCGGTCAGGGCTACAGCAATGTGGTCTTCATCACCCTGGGTACCGGCGTTGGCGGCGGCATCGTCATCGAGGGCAACCTGCTCCACGGCGCTCACGGTTCCGGTGCCGAGCTCGGCCACATGGTGCTGCGCCGGGATGAGACCATTCCCTGCAACTGCGGCAAGCGCGGCTGCGTTGAGCAGTACTGCTCCGCCACCGGCATCGTCCGTCTGGCAAAGGAGCATCTGGCTGCATCCAGCCTGGAGTCCCCCCTGCGCTCTGTAGAAAACCTGGCCTGCAAGGACGTATTCGACGCCGCCAAGGCAAATGACGCCCTGGCTCTGGAAATTCTGGCGGAAGTCTATGACTGCATGGGCGAATTCCTGGGCACCCTCTGCTCAGTCGTGGACCCCGAAGTGGTGGTCATCGGCGGCGGTGTCAGCAAGGCCGGCGATATGCTGCTGACCGGAGTGGAGCCTTACTTCCACAAGTACGTCTTCCATGCCGCTTCCGGCGTGAAGTTCGCTCTGGCCTCCCTGGGCAACGATGCCGGCGCCTACGGCGCTTTCAAGCTGGCCCTGGACGCCTTCGGCGCATAAGATAGCGTACATACAAAGCTCCCGGACGCAAAATGAACTGCTCCCCGTCAAGTGGACAGTGAAATAAAATAAAGATTTTTTGCACTTCCGGTAGCCTGTTTGGTTACCGGAAGCCTTTTTTAGGCAGCACGGCACTGCGGTGCCGTGGGAACCTCAGGAA
>JAXJVC010000252.1:0-2017 GCA_036308745.1 Oscillospiraceae bacterium
CATGGATTCTTCCAGATAGCATAAGTCATCGTTGGACAGCACATAGATGGGCAGCTTCGACCTCTCAAAAAAGGGTTTTACGTCGTCAAATAGAGGAGCATACACCCACACCTTGTGCCAGACCTCATGGATATAGGAGAAATCGCCCTCAAGACCATGCTTCTCGGCACAGTAGGCGAGTATCCTGTCCACCTTTTCATCATTTCTCAAAAATGAATCCCCGCTGCTTCCGGCCTCTATTTCCTTGATCTGCGCCCAGACGACTCTGAGGATCTCTCCCGGATCCTTCAGATTGCTGTGGGTCGCGAAGTATCTGACCAGTTCTCTGGTATAGGGTTCATCCTCCTGAACCATAGTCCCTGTGTGATGTACCCGCGGACGGCACTTTGTGTCGGCCGGGGCTTCGCGAGACTTAGCAGCCTCGCAGGGTCAACACATACCCTCTGCCCCCTGTCACGGGGATCACTTTTATGAGGCTTTTTTACCAGGAGTCCCATTCCCTGGGAACGCTTCCTTCAGTTCCCTCCTCCGCGCGGCCCGCGCGAAATGGCGCTCCCGGCTCGCCCTGCCCGGACGGCTCCGCCTGCCGGCATCCGTTTTTTCTTTCACCGGCCTTATTTTGTAGATGCCACGGTAACTGATCGTCTCCGTCGTTTTCCAGAGCCAGGAAAGATCCGTCATGCTCCCGAATGCCTCCGGGTATTCCTTTCGCAGGATGTTGGCCGCGCCGTTGATGTCGGCGTTCATGAGGTATCCGTCCTTCGTCCTGTACAGGCCGCGCCTTATCCGTTTCCCGGAGAAGACAGGGATACTGCCGTCCTCCTGCCCCTGTCCGTATGTCGGGACAGCGTCCAGGTCCGCCGCGCTCGCCATTGACGTATAGCTCTCCTCGCGGATCACCACGGGGATCCCGTACTGTGGCCCGACACCAGACAGTATCCGCAGGAACTTCATCTCAGGGATGCATACGAAGTTCTGGTTCTCCTTCTTCGAAAGACAGGTCCCGTCCTTGATCCTGTCATTGTGGCCGCATACGATGACGTCCACCCTGTCCTCCGACGCCCTTCTGCAGACGAAGTGCGCGCACTTGTAGAAAAAGTCCCGCATGCGCTCGTCCCTCTTCCTTGAGAGGGCGTACAGCCTGCGGCTGTGCTTCGCTGAACGAGTGCTGTCCCTGCCGGCTGTCAGCTCCGACATGAGGGCTGCCCTCTTTTTGTTGTACCACTGGTTCCACGACTTCATGGCTCCTCCCTTTATGAGGAAAGGGGTACGCCCGAAGTTGTTCGCGACGGCAAGGAAATTATCTACACCCGTATCGATCCCGTAGATCCGCGAGGGGTGCTCCGGCACTTCCGGGGCCTGTGCCTTACCGTCTTTATACGTTATGAGGAGCCTGTGATCCCCGTGGTAAGGCTGTACTTCTGTTTTGACATAAGTCCCGGGGATGTGCCCGCATCCCACTGTCACTTTCGTGTTGATGAAGGAAAGGACATGGCCCTTCCCCGTGTCTTTGAGCTTCGCCGTCTGGTTTGTGAACCAGGCTGTTGTTTCAGCAGACCTGATGTATCCCGGGATCCGGGGCTTTGCCGCATACTTCCCCGGATGCTCCCTCCAGTCCTTCAGGGCGGAAAAATATCCTTTCCACGCCTCGAACGTCTTCCGCATGGCGTTCTGGTTCACCTGCGCGGGGAGGCTGTAATACACGGGGTTTTGCGTAAACTTGAAGACCGCGTCCAGCACCTCGTAGGTGAGCATGCGGTTGTCCCGCGCAGGATACGGGACGGGTTCCGCGCGCTTCAGGGCCCTGCGCACTGCCGCGTGGCCGGAAAGGCCGCCTGCCTGCCCCGCCTTCCTGACGTCCCGCGAAAGGAGCACCCGCTTATGCGCGTTGTATTTCTGGATCCCGGTGAACACGAAGTGCAGGACTTCCGTCTCATTGTGCGTGCGCTCCTCCGGGGACTTCACGATCCCGGTATAAGTATTGCGGATATAGAAGTTCGTGGTGTTCCGCAGCGCC
>JAXJVC010000253.1:0-2466 GCA_036308745.1 Oscillospiraceae bacterium
CCCTTTCCGAAACCGTCGTTGGCATCTCCGGTCAGACGGATCGTGACACCCTTGGGCAGAAATGCGCCGAAGGACTGACCGCCTCCGCCGAAGGCATTGACAACAAAGGTATCGTCCGCCAATGTATTTCCGAAGTTTTTGGTGACCTCGGAACCCAGGATGGCCCCGAAGGCGCGGTCGGTGGAAGAGACATGCAGGGAAGTCTCGTAGTGCCCGATGGCCCGGGTGCCTGCTTTCTCACAGGCAAGTTTTCCCAGGGCGGTCTTTTTTTCCTGCAGATAGGCTTCGAAAGCATCCGTTCCATTTGTCTTGCCCGAAGTCTTTCGTATCACGTTTTCAGGCTGCCTGCCGGCCATGGCTCCCTTTGCCAGTCCTTCTGCAAAGGCAGGGATCAGAAGGGACAGATCCGGAGTGGTCTCCAGCCGGAAATCATACCAGTCCTTGTCAGGGGAGACAGGGAAGGGGATGTCTCCCAGGATCTGTCTCAGGTCGACCTTGAAGGCGCGGTCCGTGATCAGATTCTCGCGCACGCGCAGGCAGTCGGTCCGTCCGATCATATCCGCCAGTCTGGTAAAACCGAGATCCGCCATGATCTGCCGCAGCGGTCTGGCGATAAAGGTCATAAAGCGCACGACATGTTCCGGCTTTCCCTTAAAGCGGCAGCGCAGCTTTTCATTCTGGGTCGCAATGCCGACCGGACAGGTATCCTTGGAACAGACACGCATCATCATGCAGCCCATGGTCACCAGGGGAGCTGTCGCGAAACCGTATTCCTCTGCGCCCAAAAGGGCCGCAATGGCGACATCGCGCCCGCTCATAAGCTTGCCGTCGGTCTCCAGGACGACACGGCTGCGGAGGCCGTTTTCCACAAGACATCGGTGGGCTTCGGAGAGCCCCAGCTCCCAGGGGAGACCCGCATTGTGTATGGAGCTTCCCGGTGCGGCGCCTGTGCCGCCGTCATAACCGGAGATCAGGATGACCTGGGCGCCGGCCTTGGCGACACCGGAGGCGATGGTCCCGACCCCGGCCTCGGAGACCAGCTTGACATTGATCCTGGCGTCGCGGTTTGCGTTTTTCAGGTCATAAATCAGCTGGGCCAGGTCCTCGATGGAATAAATATCGTGATGGGGCGGCGGAGAGATCAGGGAGACACCGGGCGTCGAATACCTTGTCTCAGCCACCCAGGGATAGACCTTTTTGCCCGGAAGATGGCCGCCCTCGCCGGGCTTGGCTCCCTGGGCCATTTTGATCTGGATCTCGTCGGCGCTGCACAGATAGGCGCTGGTCACACCAAAGCGTCCCGAAGCCACCTGCTTGATGCGGCTGTTGGCATCAGTTCCGAAGCGTTCCGGCGCCTCGCCGCCCTCGCCGGTGTTGGACTTTGCGCCGATGGAATTCATGGCCCGCGCCAGGGTTTCGTGGGCTTCTCTGGAAAGAGAGCCGAAGCTCATGGCGCCCGTCTTGAAATGGCGGACAATGCTCTGTTCGGATTCCACCTCTTCCAGAGGGACCGGAGCGCCGACGGGCACAAATTCCAGAAGTCCCCGCAGGGTATGCGGGTGCCTGGCATCATCCACCAGCTGTGTATATTCTTCAAAGCGTTCATAGGAATCGGCACGGACCGCCTGCTGGAGGGCAATGATGGTCTCGGGACTGTACATGTGGTCCTCACTGCCCTCCCCTCTGCGAAGAGAATGGAGACCGACGGAGTCCAGGGTCGTGTCTACGCCCAATCCCAGGGGATCAAAGGCGTGGTCGTGGCGGAAGGTCACTCCCTCCTCGATCTCCGGAATTCCGATCCCGCCGACACGGCTGACCGTACCGGTAAAATATTTATTGATCACATCCTCTCCCAGTCCGATGGCCTCGAAAATACGGGCTGACTGGTAGGACTGAATGGTGGAGATTCCCATCTTGGCCGCGATCTTGACGACACCTCCCAGCAGGGCTGCATTGTAGTCCTCGACCGCTGTGTAATAATCCTTGTCCAGAATTCCAAGATCGATCAGTTCTCCGATGCACTCGTGCGCCAGATAGGGACAGATCGCCCGGGCGCCGAAGCCCAGAAGGGTGGCCATCTGGTGCACATCCCTGGGCTCGCCGCTCTCCAGGATCAGGGAGACAGCCGTGCGCCGCTTTGTCTGCACCAGATGCTGCTCGACACTGGAAACTGCCAGCAGAGAAGGAATGGGCATATGGTTTTCATCCACTCCCCGGTCGGTCAGGATGATGATATTGCAGCCCTCTCCCGCCGCCCGGTCCACAGTAATGTTGAGCTGGTCCAGCGCTTTGGCCAGCGATGTATTTTTGTAGTAGAGCAGGGAAATCTCTCTTGCCTTAAATCCGGGCTGATCCAGATGCCGGATCTTTAAAAGATCCACGCCGGTCAGGATGGGATGATTGACCTCAAGGACGGTACAGTTGCTGCTTTTTTCCTGCAAAAGATCACCGTCCGAGCCGATATAG
>JAXJVC010000254.1:0-9093 GCA_036308745.1 Oscillospiraceae bacterium
GGTCATAGCATGAGCATCTTTACCCAGCTTTTTACGGATCAGCTCGGTACCACCAAGCATATTGCTCCACTGGTCATTACCGCCAAACTGCATATTGCAGCCGTAGTGCTGGAACAGATAGTAGAAGTCGTAGGACTGCATGGGCATGTAGTTAAACTCCAGGAAGGACAGACCCTTCTCCATACGCTGCTTGAAGCACTCGGCCCGGAGCATATTGTTGACGGAGAAGCAGCCGCCGATTTCCCGGATGAAGTCAACGTAGTTCAGCTTCAGCAGCCAGTCAGCGTTGTTGACCATCTGGGCTTTGCCCTCGCCGAACTCAATGAACCGCTCCATCTGCTTCTTGAAGCAGTCGCAGTTATGCTGGATGGTCTCCTGGGTCATCATGGAGCGCATATCGGTACGGCCGGAGGGGTCGCCGATCATGGCAGTGCCGCCGCCGATCAGGGCGATGGGCTTGTTACCAGCCATCTGCAGACGCTTCATCAGGCACAGGGCCATGAAGTGGCCAACATGGAGGGAATCAGCAGTGGGGTCAAAGCCAATGTAGAAAGTGGCCTTGCCGTTGTCGATCATTTCTCGGATCTCTTCTTCGTTGGTCACCTGGGCGATCAGACCGCGGGCAACCAGTTCATCATACAGTTTCATATTTTCGTTTCCTTTCTTGTTCACTGTTCGCTGCTGATCATGGAGATGATGGCGGCGCGCAGAATATTGACGTTGGTTTGGTCCAGGGCGGTATCCCTGGGGGTGTGGATGCGGCTGAGATACAGTCCCGCTTTTCCTTTGTTGAATGCGGCGATACCTACACCATAGGGGAAATTTGCCTGGTCGGATGGATATATGGAAAAACCCTTGTCCCGGACCAGGATACTCTTGCTTCCAAAATAACCGCAGCATTTATAGATGGGGGTCAGCTTGGGAATATCCTTTTTTAGCTTCTTCGTGGGGAACAGCAGGATATGATCGCCGTCACCAACGCAATCCAAATTCAAAACCACCTGATGGTCCGTTGCATTCTTATGGGTCTTGCGATAGGAAGCGGACCCGATCAGACCGGCCTCTTCCAGATCGAACAGGACGAAGCAGACCTTATGACGCTGATTCTCCGGCAGGCTGCGGGCGATCTCCAGCAGGGTGACCACACCGGAGGTATTGTCGTTGGCATTGGTTTTGTTCGCGGGGCCAAACATCATCAGAATCAGGTTCACCCAGAACAGACAGTACCATACAAAATATCCAATATCATAGCTTTGAGTCAGCCAACCCACCAGAACGCTGGGAATCACCGGCGGCAGGAGCATGACCAGCGCCACAACGATCTGATAGGCCAGAAACAGCGGAAGGCTGCAGGGGGTGATCAGGTTAGGAATGGGGAGCCGGGCACAGGTATCATAGTGGGCGGTGATCAGATATCGCGCCTGATCCGGGTTGCCAATGACCAGATTCCGGCTGCCGAAGTTGCCTTTTTCCGTTTTGGTCTCATAACCAAGATTTTGGGCATAGGCCTGCACATGATCCCGGAAGGCCTGCTTCTGTGCCTTGGTCTTGCGCACAGGAAATGCGGTCAGCACATCCATGGGGGTCGTAAGCATGATATCACTCCTCTCTGTCAGTTGATGTCATTGCGAGGAGCGAAGCGACGTGGGAATCCCCTTCCATCCAGGAGATTCCCACGCCAGTCTGCGGACTGGCTCGGAATGACAGGAAAATAAAAAAACGCCCTCTATCCACTACGGATAGAGGGCGTAGAAAATACGCGGTACCACCTCTAATTCGGCACATCCTCGCGGAATATGCCCTCACGGCGTCCAACAACGCCTCTCGCTGTTTCGGGCGACCCCGTCCTCCCCTACTTGGTAATTTTCAGGCAGGCCACTCCGGGAGGTATTTCGGCGCGTTTCCCCGCTGCCTTGCACCAACCGGCAGCTCTCTGGCGGAAAATGAAGCGCTTACTTATTCCCATCACTGTGTTACTTGCACCATCCTAACAAATAGACGGGCGTTTGTCAAGGGCTTTTATGGAAAAACTTGTGGAATCTATCTAAATTTCCTTTTTGGATTTGCGCAGATTCACGAGGCGTATAAGAGAATAAATAGTAAGTTCCAGACATAGAACCGACAGGGTAAAATAGACGATTACTCTGCCCAGTTCCCCAAAGCGGATGGCCATGACAAACATAACAGCGGACACAATGGCTCCCGCAGTACCCACCAGGATCAACAGCGCAAATAAGATCAGGAAAAGTCTCTTACTCACTGCGCAGCATCTCCTCTGCACTCTTGAGGGTGGTTTCGGTAATATTGGTGCCGCCGATGATCCGGGCCAGCTCCCGCTTTCTGCCTTCGATGTCCAGAGGGGTCACGGAAGTGTAAGTACGTCCATCCCGCTCAGATTTGGCAATCAACAGGTGGGTATTGGCAAGGGCTGCAAGCTGGGGCAAATGGGTGACGCACAGCACCTGCTTATGGGCAGCCACAGCCCGAAGCTTCTCGGCTACCTTCTGGGCGGCCCGGCCGGAAACACCGGTATCCACCTCGTCAAAGATCAGGGTATTCACCTGGTCCTTTTCAGCCAGCACATTTTTCATCGCCAGCATGATACGGGCCAGCTCACCGCCGGAAGCCACCTTGCTCATGGGCTTCAGGGCTTCACCTGCGTTGGCGGACATGTAAAATGCAACCGCATCCGCACCGTTGGAAGTAAGCTCCAGCTCCCGGAACTCACAGGAGAACTGGACCCGGGGCATATCCAACTGGGCAAGCTCTGTCAAAATTCGGGCGGACATGGATTTTGCGGTGGTTTTCCGGTTCTCCCGGAGGGCAAGAGCCGCATCCCAGGCAGTCATTTCCGCCTTCTTCAGCTTAGCTTTCAACCGCTCCAGATGGTCATCCGCAAATTCGATCTCATCCAGCTCTTTTTTTGCCTTATCCAGGTATTCCAGGATATCCGCACAGGTCACGCCGTATTTCCGGCGCAGGCGGTGGATGGTATCCAGCCGGGATTCAATTTGCTCCAGTTCGTCGGCAGAATAGCTTAGGTCATCCCGGGCATCCCGAACCTCTTCAGCCACATCCTGCACCTGGTATTTCAGATCCGATATTTTTTCATGCAGTGCATGGAAACTGTCACTGAACTTTGCAAGCCGGGAAAGAGCGTATTCCGCCTGGGCCAGCAGGCCGGCAGCACCATCGGTATCGTCACCACCGTAAAGGCACTCCACTGCTTCATCCATGCCGTTACTGAGTTTTTCCGCATTCTGCAGCAGCTTGCGGCGGTCTTCCAGGACTTCGTCCTCCCCTGCTTCCAATTCTGCTTTCTCGATTTCCGCGATCTGATATTTCAGGGTTTCCATGCGACGGAGTTTTTCACCCTCGTCCATGGTCATGCGGTCGATCTCCCGACGAAGCCTTGATACGGTTTCATACTTTTGGGTGTAGTCTGAGCGCAGAGCTTCGTTATCCCCAAAGGCATCCAGGAAAGATAAATGGTTATCTTCATCAAACAGAGAGGCGGAATCGTGCTGACCGTGGATGTTGATCAGCTGGATACCCAGCTTGCGCAAAATGGATACAGAAACAAGACTACCATTGACTCGGCAGACATTTTTTCCATCCAGATAGATCTCCCGCTGGATCACAGTCTCCGGATCGTATTCCACGCCGTTGTCCTCGAACCATCCCAGTTCCGGAATATTGGTAAACACTGCCCGTACAGATGCCTTGTTGGTGCCGGTACGGATCATATCCCGGTAGGCACGTTCGCCTAAAATGGCAGAGATGGCATCGATTACAATGGACTTACCGGCACCGGTCTCACCGGTCAGGACATTAAAGCCCTGATCAAAGGAAATATCCGCGCTCTCGATGACCGCAATGTTTTCAATGTGCAGAAGGCTGAGCACGCTGATCCCTCCCTGTTTAATTCAAAAGGCCTTTGATCTCACCGCAGAAGGCCGCGGCGGCATTGTTATCCCGCATGACGATAAAAACCGTATCGTCCCCGGCGATGGTACCCAGCACCACGCTCATATTCATGGCATCCAATGCGGATGCCGCGGCGTTGGCAAGGCCGGGAAGCGTATGGATGACAATGATATTCTGTGCGTAGTCAAAGTTCGTGACGCACTCCCGGAAAATGGTATTCAGCCTTCCGGTAAATCCGGAAGGGACTTCCCGGGTAGCCGTCGTATAGCGGTAGGTACCAAAGCTGGTCAGCTCCTTCACAATCCGCAGTTCCTTGATATCCCGGGAAATGGTTGCCTGGGTACTGTTGAAACCGGCAGCCTGCAGAGCGGAAAGAAGTTGCTCCTGAGTCTCAACATTTGTGGTGGAGATGATTTCCATGATCTTCGCTTGCCTTTGCGCTTTCATCCTGATCACCTCTTATACTTTCTTAAATTTGGAATTGACAACATCATAGAAACTGCGGTCCTTCAGACGAATCAGCTTGGTTTCCAGATGAGACTTTTTAATGGTTGCGACATCTCCCATATTCAGACGCAGGGCCTTGCCGCCGTCTACGGATAAATAGGCATTGCGGCGGGCATTTCGCACCATGCTGACAGTCACCACACGCTGGTCGGAAGCCACGATGCAGCGGCTTCCCACATCATGGGCGCAGATGGGGGTGATGATGATGTTACGGGCCTCCGGCTCCACAATGGGGCCGCCTGCGGACAGGCTGTAGGCAGTGGAGCCTGTGGGGGTAGCAACGATCACACCATCGCCACCACACTCCATAGCCTCCACTCCGTCACACTTTACGGCAAGATGGACGATCCGGGCAACAGCGCCCTTGGTGATCACCACATCATTCAGGCAGATATCATGGAAAATAATATCCCGGTCCCGCTGAACCGTTACATCCAGCATCATACGGCGGTCCAGGGAATACTTTCCCTCTGCCAGCAGGGCAAGCTTATCCAACTCTGTGCTTTCCAACTCCGCCATAAAGCCCATGGTGCCGATGTTTACACCCAGAATAGGCAAGCCCTTCCGGGTGGCTGTCTTGGCCATGTGAAGAATGGTACCGTCGCCGCCAAAGCAGATCACCATATCTGCATTGGGCAGTTCCCGCTCCAGCTTGGAGAAGCGCAGATCCTTGGGCAGCTCATAGCTGCGGTCCACCTCGAAGGGCAGACACAGCCGGGGCTGGATACCGGCGTTTTTCAGAATCTGCATAGCGTCCCGGACGGTCTGGAAATTCTTGTCCCGGTAGGGATTGGGGGTCAGAATCACATTTTTCATTCGTTTACCCCCTTATCCAGCGCGGCATGGGCCTGTTCTACCACCAGCGCAGTGTCAGGCTGGATGCCGGTCACATCATCCAGAGTGAGATGACCCAGGAACTCAATGTTGCCTTCGGGACCTTTCACAGGAGAGAATGTGAGCCCCAGGATGTTGAATTGGAGTTCATTGGCAAGGGCCACAAAGTTGTCCAGAACCTCTTGGTGGGTAGCTTTGTCCCGGACCACACCCTTCTTCCCTACTTTTTCCTTGCCTGCCTCGAACTGAGGTTTGATCAGGCACAGCACCTGGCCTGTAGGCTTCAGAAGCTGCTTGATGGCAGGCAACACGATCTTAAGCGAAATAAAGCTCACGTCGATCACGGAAAGGTCCAGGGGTTCCCCCAGGTCCTCCGGGGTTACATAGCGGATATTGGTGCGCTCCATGACCACCACCCGGGGGTCTGAACGGATTTTCCAGTCAAGCTGACCGTAACCTACATCGATGGCAAACACCTTTTTTGCGCCCTGCTGCAGCAGGCAGTCGGTAAAACCGCCGGTGGAGGCACCGGAATCGCTGCAAACAAAATCCACAGGCTTCACGCCAAAATCTCGCAGGGCTTTTTCTAACTTCAGACCACCCCGGCTGACATAAGGACAGACTGCACCCCGGACTTCCAGTTCTACTGTTTCCTCATAAGAAACACCGGGCTTGTCAGCCTTCTGACCATTGACATAGACCAGACCGCTCATGATAATGGCCTGTGCCTTGGAACGGCTGTCCGCGTAGCCCTGCTCAGTCAGCAGGACATCCAATCTCTTTTTAATTTTCATCGGGACAGCACCTCCTTTGCAAATGCGGCAATGGATGTTCCGTCCAGGCCGCAGGATTCATATAGTTTTTTCTGATTTCCGTGGGTGACAAATTTCCGACCCAGATCCACGCCCTCTACATGGCAATCGGAACACTGCTTATGCAGTTCCCAGGCAAGGGCTTCCCGGATCCCGGAGCCACTGCTGATCTCCTCTGCCACAATGACAGTATGATTCCGGGAGATTTGACACAAAACCTCCTCGCCGGAAAGATCCGAAACTCGCAGCAGACGAAGAACGGTTGCTTCCACGCCCTGCTCAGAAAGCAGCGTTGCTGCTTCCATAACATTTTCCAGCATGGAACCGTAGGTGATCAGGGTCAAATCATCGCCCCGGCGGTGGCATATTACAGAAGTATCCATGCCGGTCCAATCAGAGGCGGTATAGCTGCCTTCCGTACCCCGAGGATAGCGAATGGCTACAGGGCCGTCGTATTCTTCCACTGCCCAGTGCAGCATTTCCTGCTGCTCTGCAAGACTGACAGGAGTGAGGATCTGCATACCCGGCACCTGGCGCAGGAAACCCACATCAAAAACACCATGGTGGGTGGGGCCGTCGTCGCCAACCAGGCCAGCCCGGTCAATGGCAAACACAACATGCAGATGCAGCATCGCTACATCCTGAAAAATCTGGTCATAAGCGCGCTGGAGGAATGTGGAATACAATGCCACCACAGGCACCATCCCCTGCTTGGCAAGGCCACCTGCCATGGAAACAGCATGTTCCTCTGCAATGCCCACATCAAACAGACGTTCCGGGAAATGTTGCATGAATTTCAACAGGCCGGTTCCTCCGGGCATTGCTGCGGTGATGGCACACACCCGTTTATCCTTTTCTGCCAGCTCCACAATGGTGTCGCCGAAGGAATCGGAGAAGGTTCGTACCTTGCTGCCCAGCTTCTTTCCGGTTTCCGGATCGAATTTGCTGATGCCATGGAACTTGGCGGGGTCTTCTTCCGCATATTTATAACCGCAGCCCTTCTTGGTGACTACATGGACCAAAACAGGTTCCTTCAAGTCACGGGCAGAGGTCAGAAGGGTGATCAGGCCGGGCAGGTCATGACCATCCGCAGGGCCCAGATAGGTAAAGCCCATATTTTCAAAGATGGTAGTCTTCAGCAGGAACCGTTTTAAGCGGTTTTTCAGGCGGCTGGATACTGCGTACAGCGCATCACCGCCGGGCAACTTTTTCACGGCCTTTCGGTACCAGCGCTTGGCATCCAGGTAATTTTCACTGGAGCGCAGCCGGGAAAGGTGTCGGGAAACGCCGCCAACATTCCGCCCGATGGACATTTCATTATCGTTAAGGATGATGACCATAGGCTCACCGCTGACGGCGGCATCATTCAGGCCTTCAAAGGCCATACCGCCAGTGGCCGCGCCGTCACCGATCAGGGCAACGACCTGGTAGTTCTCTTCCAGCAAGGTCCTAGCACGGGCCATGCCCAGGGCAATAGAAACAGAACTGGACGCATGGCCTGCCACAAAGGCATCCGTCTCGCTTTCACTGGGCTTGGGGAAGCCGGACAGGCCGCCAAACTGCCGCAAATGCGCAAAATCCGCCCGGCGACCGGTCAGCATCTTATGCACATAAGACTGATGGCCCACGTCGAAAACCAGGCGGTCTTTTCTTGTATTGAAAACGGTCTCAATGGCAACAGTGAGTTCCACTGCACCCAAATTACCGGCGAGATGTCCGCCGGTCTTAGAAACGCTGGAGATCAGGAAATCCCGGATCTCCCCGCATAATTCTTTTCTTTCTTCGTCGCTGAGGCGAAGCAGATCCTCGTGACCGTTGATGTTCTCTAAAATGCTCACGAATCCACACAACCTAACGTTTTTTATTTCTTTTCCGGAGCATATCCGGAAGATGGTGCAGTATATATACAATCCGGCCCACAGTGTGAACAATGGTAGTACAGGAATTCACTGCAAAGGATTTGCCGATGGCTTTGCCGCCAACGGTCAGGCCAGCCGCAAGGGCGGACATGGCGAGGGAAATGATCTGAGGCCAGGTCATTTCAAAATTGGAGAGGATCTGTGCAGCAATGGTCGCGGAAGCGGAGCCGGATACGACACCGCAGATATCGCCTACCACATCGTTGCAAATAGAACTGACCCGCTCTGCATTACGCAGGAGCGCAATGGATTCCTGCGCGCCAGGGACTTTTCTCGCCGCCATAGAATGAAAGGGCTTTTCATCCGCTGTTGCTACCGCCATACCGATGATATCAAAAACGATACCTACCAGGATGATGAACAGCAGGATCAGAAAGGCCACCGCCATGGAGCTGTTTTCCATGAGGATGTCTGACAGCAAAGAGATGGTGCCAGAAATGAGAATGGTGACCAAAAAGATGGTGACGACCCAGCGGGCCGCCTTTTGCCGCTCCCGTTTCTGCGCGGCAGGATCAGATTTTGACACGGCTATGATACCTCTTGATTTTTAATAACGACGGTAGCAGACAGGATAAATCTTACGGCTTAGGTCGGGTTGGTTTTCCCCGGACAGAACCTGCCGTTGCCGTACAGGCCGTTTCCATTTGATCTGTCCGTTCAAGTGTTGCCAAATTTGACTACCCGATTGCCACTTAGTCCGTACTGTAATCCCCTGTCTGCCCAATTACGACAGCCTAGGTGATTTCCACGGCAGGATGCACCATAGTCTTAGCCTCTTTTGCAAGCATGGTTTCCAGGAGCAATGTCGGCAATCGTTATGGCCATAACGATCAGCCGCCTGATCTCCTTTCCCCGCAGGCTCACTCAAGGCAGGCTACGCTGCACGCAGCACACGATTCTGTGCACCGCCTTGCAGGTTCTTTTCCCGGCCCGTACGCGATCGGACCCCTCCCGGGGCTTTCGCCGTCGTCGCACAATACCAGGTCTCCACGGAAGCCGGGTCGTATGCTCCATGCCATTGGAGCGCGCCCGGGATCCTTAACCCCCAGCATCCACCCTAAACTGGGCGTAAAAAGCAGACACCAGGGACTTCA
>JAXJVC010000255.1:0-5647 GCA_036308745.1 Oscillospiraceae bacterium
GCAGATCAGCTGGGCCAGTTCCTGCCAGTCGCTGCCTTCGTATTCGAAGTGGATGCAGCCATCCGGGGCTTTGCCGGGGAGCAGGGCAGGGTCGGCCTCTGCCTGCTGGGGAGGGGTGATGTTGGTGTGCATATAGAGGGTGGCGAGGCCTGCGGCCTTTGCGCCGGCGATGTCGGTCTGGCGGTCGTTGCCGATCATCAGACAGTTTTTGGGGTCGAGGCCCTGCTCTTCCATCAGCGCCCGGTAGAATCGCAGATCTGGCTTCCGGAAGCCGTAGTCCGAGGAAATATAGATGGCGTCAAGCTGGCGGCCCAGACCCAGATGCCGCAGTTCGTATTCCGTAAAGATCCGCTGGGCGTTGCTCAGGAGCCAGAGGCGGCAGCCCTTTTCCCGCAGAAGGGCCAGGGCTTCCAGGGTGTGGGGATAGAGCTTGATGTATTCCATGGAAGAGATGCGGAACAGCTGGGCGGCGTTGATGCCCAGAGCATCGGCGTTTTTCTCCACGCCCTTAGCCAGGAACAGCTCGGTCATCACCTGCTCAAAGGGGATATCGGGGAAGCACTCGTAGCTCTGGCCTGCCTTGGCTTCCCGGGAGGCCATGGCGGCCTGGAAGGCGGCTTTGAGCTCCGGACCGGTATAGTGGGCGCCGTAGAAGCCGAAGTAAAGGGCGGTCTTTTCCCAGACCACGGCATCCTCCTCGGTGTGGATGTCTACCAGGGTGCCGTAAAGGTCAAAAATCAGGTCGGTATATTTCATGGGGGTCCCTCCGTGAGTGGTTTTGTGGGAACATCATAGCATGGATCCGTGAAAAAAGCTATCCCGGTTTTTGGGAAGTTTCCGGTGGCCGGACAGCTTTGGGTGTTGCCTTTTTGGGGGGTTGGTGCTATGATGTGTAGGAAAATGGAAAGGGGGCAGTACGGATGAAGCCGATGAACGAGTTCAATGATATCTACGACGAAAACCGCTGCCTTACCGGCAGGATCCACCAGCGGGGGACCCCCTGGCAGCCCGGTGAGTACGGCTTGGTGGTCTGCGTATGGGTATACGACGGACGGGGCCATCTGCTGCTGACCCGGCGGGCACCGGGAAAAAGCTTTGCCGGGACCTGGGAAAATTCCGGCGGCGCTGTGAAAGCAGGGGAGACCAGCCGCCAGGCTATTGCCCGGGAGCTTTTTGAAGAAACCGGCATCCGTGCGGAGGAAGAGGAATTTGAACTTCTGGAAACCGATATGGACCGGAATATGTTCTATGACCACTACTGCCTGAAACGGCAGGTCCGGCTGCAGGACATCGTTCTTCTGCCGGGGGAGACGGATGATGTGATGTGGGCCAGCTTTGGCAAGGTCCATTGGATGGTCCGCACGGGAAAAATCTGCAAGATCATCGGCCACCAATTCCGGCGGCAGGAAAAACAGCTTCGTTTGCGCAACTTCAACAAGTTCGGACGGTAATTTTTGGCAAGCAGAACGGGTGTTTCTGCTTGCCTTTTTTTGGTTTGCGGGATATAATCAAAAAAAGCGTTTTTCAGGTGTCCGGCGAAAACGCTTCTGCCGGATGTATGAAAAACGTTTTTTTCTTTTGCAAAAACAATTGGAGGTATAAATTATGATCGAACTGACTCACCTGCCCGTCCGCCGTGGTAATGTCCCCCTCCGTCTGGCCCGGGGCCATTTTGCCACCAATCACTCCCATATCAATTACTACATTGATATTACATATCACAAGACCCGTATCAGCGAGGCCAAGGACAGCGCCTATCAGCTGGTGTCTCATTTCGTCAACGATACCCCCGTTGATACCATTCTCTGTCTGGACGGCACTGCCGTTCTGGGCACCTGCCTGGCCGAGGAGCTGACCAAGACCGGCTTCCGCACCATCAACCAGCATCAGACTATTTATGTGGTGGAGCCTGAGTATAATGCCAATTCCCAGATCATCTTCCGGGACAACATCAAGCCCATGATCCAGGGCAAGCACGTTCTGGTGCTGATGGCTTCCGTCACCACCGGCTTTACCGCTAAGCGTTCCATTGAGGCCATCGGCTACTATGGCGGCAATGTGACAGGTGTTGCCGCGCTGTACCGTGCGGTGGATGAGGTGGCCGGCTATCCTGTCCGCTCTATCTACTCGGTGGCGGACCTGCCTGATTATGAGAGCTACGATTACCGGGAGTGCCCCTACTGCAAGGCCGGCCGAAAAATCGATGCGCTGGTCAACAGCTTCGGTTATTCAGAACTGTAATGGAAATCAAGATATCCGCTTTCCGAAAGGGGAGCGGATATCTTCTGCGCAAAGAGAACAGAACCCCACGGTAAACGTGAGAAAGATGTGAGAGTATGCAGAAAAGACGGTGCCTGTGCTGTATGCAGGAAACGACGCAGTTCGTCTGTGAACACTGCGGCAATGATGCGGCCAGGAATAATTTGCCCCATCAGCTTCCGATGGGGACGGTCCTTCGGGAACAATACCTGATCGGAAGGGTGCTGGGACAGGGCGGCTTTGGGATCACCTATTTGGGCTGGGACCTGAATCTGGATATGCCTATTGCGGTGAAGGAATACTACCCCAACAGTTTCGTGAGCAGAGACTGCACGCAGTCGCTGACGGTGGCAAGCACCGGCGGGGAAGGCGGGGCGTTTTTTGAAAGCGCCCGGGAGCGTTTCCTCAGAGAGGCCCGGACCCTGGCGAAGCTTCGGAACATCCCATCCATTGTTCATATCCATAATTTCTTTGGGGCGAACAATACGGCGTATATCGTCATGGAGTATGTGGAGGGTGTCAACCTGAAGGACTTTATCCGGCTGAGGGCCGGGAGAATTACGGTTCAGGAGATTTTTTCTATCCTGCGGCCGGTGATGGACGCGCTGTGCAAGGTTCATGAGCTGGGGATCGTCCACCGGGATATCAGCCCGGACAATATCATGATCCTTCGGGACGGAAGCGCAAAACTGCTTGATTTCGGCGCGGTGCGGGAAGTGGAGAACGCGGATGTGGACAAGATCCTGACGAAGTCCACGGAAGCGATCCTGAAGCACGGCTTTGCGCCCATCGAGCAATACCAATCCCGTGGCGGGCTGGGCCCCTGGACGGATGTTTATGCCCTGTGTGCTACGATCTATTACTGCATCACAGGCTGTGTTCCACCGGACGCTCCTCTGCGGATCATGGGGGATGCGGATGTAAACTGGGCTCAGGTCCCGGGACTTACGGTTCAGCAGGCCTCTGTACTGGCAAAAGGTATGGAAGCCATTCCGAAGAACCGGATCCGGTCTGTGGAAGAATTGCGGGCCGGACTCTTCGGCGGAGCCTGGGAGCCTGCCGGTGGGACGGCATATATCCCCCGGACAGATACAAGCGGGGGACATTACCCCTCCGAGACGCTCTCTCTGGAGTATGATGAGAAAACTTCCGGGGAGCCTGGGGAATGGACACGGGGTAAGGGAACGAGCAATGAGACAGCAGACAGAAAAACATCCGGCGAGAAGATTGCACCCATTGCGATTGCCGCAGTTATTATCTTGGCAATCTGTGTCTTTTTTTCTGCGGTAAAGAAGGATAAGGGAAGTCCGGAATTACAACATCCGGTATCAACGATTTCAACTGGAAGCAATAATCCGCAAACACCCCAGGTTAGTGTTCAGGAAGAAAAACCGGAGGATATGAATCCCCTGGCAACACAGCCCGTCACGACGGATGAATCCTCCGTAAACAAGATTATTTCTGATGCCGAAGAAAAAGCCGGGACTGGACGATATCGGGAAGCAATTCAAATACTAGACAAGGCGTGGAGAGAAACGGGTCAGCAAACTTATTATGATCTTGCGGCTGATTATCGCATGGAATTCGGAGTCAGCAATTCCGCCTACATCGCAGCCGGTAAATATAATTCCATCCTGATTAAGGATGGCGGTAGTGTAATGGTAGTTGGTGACGATGAGTACGATGAGTTGGATGCTAAGCACTGGTCGGACATCGTTGCTGTATCTGCAGGTGACCGCCACATTGTAGGACTCCGCGCTAACGGTACTGTTGTTTCGGTGGGCAGCAATGATGTTGGCCAGCGGGAGGTTAGCGGATGGAGTGATGTAGTCGCGATTGCCGCTGGCGATGTACATACCATCGCGCTCCATGAGAACGGAACACTTTCAGCCGCTGGACCGCTGTATACCCCTCGGTGTGATGTGGCTGAGCTGCATCGCCTTGCGGGAGACAAGCGAATTGTATCCATCGCTGCAGGATACTTGCATACTCTGGCACTCCTTGAGGACGGAACTGTAATTGCCAGTGGTGAAAACGGAAGTTTGCAGTGTAATGTTAGCGGCTGGACGGATATTGCGGCGATCTGTGCCGGTACGGATTACTCCTTAGGTTTGAAAACGGATGGTACTGTTGTGATGGCAGGCCTTCATGCTTGGAATATTTCCGGCTGGACCAATATTGTGAATCTGGCTGCGGGTGATTATTTTGCAGTTGGAATCACTTCTAAAGGCGCATTTGTACATTTTGGAATCGAAGACAGCATTGGTCCCGGGACGCCAAATACAATTCCTACGTGGGAGAACCCCGTACAGGTTGCAGCCGGCAATGATCATTTCCTTGTGATGCGTGGTGATGGTCTCGTGCGTGGCGTTGGTAAAAACGAAAAACATCAGATTGATATCTGGGATGTAGATGCCGGATGCTATCCCAGATGACATAAGTTGTCACCCTAAAGTCTAATAACATATTTGAACCTTATTTTGTGAGCTGTTATAATAAAAGTAGAGGGCTGACGCGAAACTGCGTCAGCCCTTTTCTCACTGCTTTTTCATTTGCGAAAGGATTCGCTGGATGCTTTTGGGAGAGAGGAAATACACTGCGGCCAGGTTGGATACGGTGGTACCTCCGAGGTAGTCCTCGTAGATGTTCTGGTTGCGGGCCTGCAGCTCCCGACGGGTGCTGGTCTCGGTCCCCCAACTCTTTTTGTTTTCGGTGATGCGGGGGATATACAGGTACTCCCCGTCCACATATTTCTGAATCTGCTCCAGCAGCTCCTGGGGCAGGACTTGTGTTGCTTTGATGTAGCTCATGCTGCGCTCCTTCGTGTTTTTTGATAATTCAGGAAACCAGCAAAGTCGCGGGCAACACGATTTAATATATATATTTGTTGCGCTGACTTTGCTTAGGCAGCGCGCATAGCGGGTTCAGTCAAGGAAGCTTCCTCCTTTTTGACGAATTATTTATCTCCATTCTAGCACATATCACCAAAAAAGAAAGTCTTAAATTTGATTCTGAAGCAAGAATGGGCCGATTCATGGGGAACAAACAAAAAATCCGGGTCGATAACCCCGGAATTGTGGAAATTATTCATTGACAAATGGGCGAAGATGGTGTAAAATAAAACTCCATACTGTGGTAGTATGCCCATTTATGGTCATCCTTCCCAACATGGTCATTTTACCACAGGATGGGACAGCTGTCAAGTAGAAAGTTGACTATTTTTGACAACTGCTCCAAGCGTATCATAAGCAACACACAATTCGTAAGAAAGGCTGTGATGATCCATATGGCAATGGTCAGGGACGTAAAGTTCGGCAAGACCATGCGTAAATCTTACGCGAAGTATGAAGAGATCCTTCAGATCCCTAACATGCTGAAGATCCAGAAA
>JAXJVC010000256.1:0-20917 GCA_036308745.1 Oscillospiraceae bacterium
GACCCACTCTGCCCGAATATCCTGCAGGCGGATGGCTTTCTTTTGAGAAACGGCCTGCTCCTCAGTATCTTCCAACACCAAAGTCTCGGTCTCCTGTTCGGTCAGTTCTTCCTCCAGCGTAACAGCGGTATCCATGGCATCCTCTCCTTTCCCGCATCTTTCGACCCAGTATACCACACTTTTCCGTTTTCGCCAAGAGGGGATCTTCTGGAATCCACGGAAAACGGGAATCTTAAACAATCCGTAAACATTGAGATTTTCCCGTTGCAATTCCCTGGATTTGCAATATAATATAGAGAATAGCAAAACAATGCGAAGGTGATCGTTCTATGGATGGAATCGGCGGTTGGTTTCGGCAATTCTCCGCGAAAATGGCGGCGGGACTGCGCAGCTTCATGGCCGGGCGCTACGGCACAGACCGGCTGAATATGGTAATCCTCTGCTCCGGCCTGGGCGCAAGCATTTTGTCCGTCCTGGTACCGGTGCCGCCCTTTAACCTTGTTTTCTGGGCCTTGAGCTATGCCCTGATGATCTGGGCCATTTTCCGCAGCCTGTCCCGGAATACCTATAAGCGGTATCAGGAGAACCGGAAATTCCTCCAGATCTTTGACCGGCTGAAGGACCGGCAGCATCGGTATTTTGATTGTCCCAAGTGCCGCCAGATGGTGCGGGTCCCCCGGGGCAAGGGAAAGATCTCCATCACCTGCCCCCGGTGCAGGGAAAAGTTCATTAAGAAAACCTGAAAAACGGCCGTGATCCCCATTGGGATCACGGCCATTTTCTTTACTTGAACAGGTTTTCCCAAGGCTCGCCGTCGATGGTCACGCCCTCATCCAGGAAGTCCTCATAGGTTTCCACGGAGTCGGTCTCAAATTCGCCGAAATCCACCGTTTCCAGGGCATCACAGTAGCTGAACACATCATTCATCTCGGTGACCAGGGAGGTGTCGAAGTTGTGGATGTCCACTTCCTTCATGCTGTCGCACCAGTTGAACATCCAGCCCATGTCCGTCAGGCAGGGGGTATAGAAGTTGCTCAGATCCAGGCACAGCAATCCCCGGCAGCTCTGGAACATGGACTGCATATTCTCCACCCGGGAGGTATCGAAATTGCTCAGGTCCAGCTCCGTCAGCCCGCCGCAGCCGGAGAACATGAAGCTCATATCCTCCACCATAGAGGTATTGAAGCTGCTCACATCCAACTCCGTCAGGCTTTCACAGTCATAGAACATATCGGACATATTGGTCACCCGGGAGGTGTCGAAATTACGAAGATCCAGTTCCGTCAGAAGGCCGCACCAGGAGAACATATTGCCCATATCCTTTACGTTGGAGGTGCGGAACCCCTCTACATCCACTTCCTGCAGGCTTTCACAGCAATAGAACATACGGCCCATGTCCACCGCGTCGTCAGTGTGGAAGTTACCGTTGAACCGGATGGTCTGCACCTGCCGGTAGCCCATGAACAGAGCCTCGCAGGCATAACCGGCGTTGATGCCGCCCTCTGCCGCCAGATACAGATCATAGTAGCCGGAGGCCAGCTGGTCCGCCCAGGCATATACCGTTCCGTTCTGCTTCTGGGAAACGTCCCACTTGGAGCTGGGAGCATCCTCCAGGGTATCCAGGCAGGTGATGGAGATCACCTTGCCCCGGGGGATCTTGGAGCCGAACACAGGATATACATCCTGTTCTTCCGACATATAGGCACTGCAGGGATCCGCCATCAGCACATTGTTTTCCCACTGGGAGCGGTCCGCATTCACCTGGATATCCGGTTCCTCGATTTCCGGGAAGGTAGGCATCTCAAAGGTGGGCTGGAAGGTTTGCTCCGGGGTGTTGTATGCAGGTTTTTCCGGCTTGGGGGCGGCGGGGGCCTTGCCTCCCACCATTCCCGCAACGATGCCAATGCCCGCCACCAGCAGGATCACCGCTGCCGCAACCGCCAGAATGGGGCCCTTTTCTTTCCTGGGCTTGATCTGGGTGTTGGGCACAGGCATGGGTTCATAATTGGGGATAACGTTGGAAACGGGAATGGTTCCGGATACAGGAACAGCGCCGACTGTGGAATTCACACCGGAAAGGGGAACGGTGCCGAATGCCGGAGCAGTTCCGGATGCGGGAATCGTACCGGAAACCGGAATGGTGCCGGAAGTGGGAATGGGATTGGGATTGAAGGTAGGTGTAGGCTCCGGCCGGGGAGGCGGCGCCCAATTGCTGTCAAACAGGGCGTTGTACAGGGCATCCACCGTGGGGGTCCGGTCCTTGGGAAGGGGAGCCATGCCCTGCTCCAGGGCTTCCGCCTGGGAAACGGACAGGCCCGGCGCCCGCTCCAGCCACCGCAGCTCCTGGTCGCCGATCATCCGTTCCGGCGCATCCGGGGGGACCGCCCCGGTGAGACAGTAGTAAATGGTGGCGCAAAGGGCGTAAACGTCGGTCCAGGGACCCAGACTGCCCCGGCGCTGGTACTGCTCAATGGGGGCGAAGCCATGCTTCAGAATGGCTTCCGTAGACCGGGGCAGCTCCCGCTGGGTATCCGCGTTGCTCACATCCCGGGCCGCACCGAAGTCCAGCAGCTTCGCCCGGCCCCGGGGCAGCATCATGATGTTGTCGGGGCTGATGTCCCGGTGGATGATGCCCACCTTATGGATGGTGGACAGAGCCTCCATCACAGGCCGGAGGATAGCGAAGGTCTCCTCCGCCGTCAGACGGCCGCCCCGGGCGCGGATGTACTGCTTCAGGGTAATGCCGTCAACGAATTCCATAACGATATAGGCGGTGTTATTGGCCTCGAAGAAATTGCGCACATGAACGATCTCCGGCACATCGCTGAACCGGGCCAGGGATTTGGCCTCCCGGAGGAACCGCTCTCTGCCGCTAATAAACTGTTCGCCATAGTTTCCGGTGGAGCCGGTGACATTCAGGGTATAGGAGCATTCCCGGGTGACGAAGCCGTTGGGGTAGTACTCCTTGATGGCGATGGGGGTCTCCAGGTACAGGTCCCAGCCAAGGTAAGTGATACCGAAGCCACCCTGTCCCAGCACCCGGCCTACCTGGTACTGTCCCCGGAGGATGGTACCTGCAGGAAGCTGGTGGGGAGCGTTTTGGGTGAGTTCGTTATACCCGCAGTGTTCGCACACCGGCTGGGTCTTTTCTTTCATACATCCGTAGCATCTTGCCATATATTGTCCTCTTTTCTCTTATGGTGCGGATTTACGCAAACAGGTTTTCCCAGGGTTCGTCGTCATAGGTAACGCCGGGGTCCATGAAATCCGTGTATTCCGTTACATTGGAAAAATTGAACCGGGTGATATCCAGGGAGGTCAGGGCATCGGTGCCATAGAACATCTTCCCCATGTCCCGGACCATGCCGGTGCTGAACCAGCTGATGTCCAGTTCCTCCAGGCTTTTGCAGTTCAGGAACATACTGTTCATGTCCTCCACCTTCCCCGTGTGGAAGGAGCCCAGGTCCAGGGAGCCGATGGCCGCGCATTCCGCGAACATCCCCCGCATACTGGTCACATTCGCCGTATCAAAGCGGCTGACGTTCAGATCTGCCAGACTGCTGCATCCAAAGAACAGATTGGTCATATCCGTCACATTCGCCGTGTTAAAGCCGCTGAGGTCCAGCGCTGTCAGGCTTTCGCAATGGGAGAACATACTGTACATATTGGTCACCCGGGCGGTGTCCAGGGTCTCGATATCCACCTGCCGGAGCTTCTTGCACTGGTGGAACATATAGCGCATATCTTCTGTTTCTTCCGTATGGAAGCAGCCGTTGAAGCTGACCCGCTCCAGGTTGTCGTAGTTCATAAACAGCATATGGCAGGCCCGGGCGCCGTTGATGCCGCCGTCGCCGGCGATGAACAGGGTGTACCCCTCTTCCCCGGGCTCCACCCAGGCAATGACAGAGTCATCTCCGGCAGCGGAGGCATCCCAGGCCGTTTCCGGCATGATTTCAGGGAAGTTGTTCACAAAAATAGCGGTCCGGATCTCGCTGCGGGCGTGACCGCTGCCAAATACGCTGCCGTCATCCGAGGCAGTCATCAGCATATTGGCCTTCCAGGCATCAGGGTCGTTGTTCTTCGGCTTTTCCGCCACACCGGAAAGGAAGACCGGCACCGTTGCTTCCTGGGTGGGCGCCGTGGTCTCCCGGGGCTGGGCAGCACAGCCGGTAAGCAGCAAGAGCGCTGCCACCAAGGCGGGAATGCCCCGTTTTATCCATTTTTTCATTTTTACTCCTCTATTTTGTCACTTTCGGAACAATTCTTCCCAATACTTGCCATTGACGATGGCGCCGTCGTTCATGAACTGCTGGAACTCCATGACCCTGCGGGTCTTGAACTTATCCAGGTTGATGGTGATCCTGGCATCGCAGTTCCAGAACATCCGGGTCATATTGGTCACGTTGCTGGTGAAGAAATTGCTTACATCCAGTTCTTCCAGGCTGGAGCAGTTGCAGAACATATTCTCCATGCTGGTGACCCAGACTGTGGACAGCTTACTCACATCCAGAGCCTTCAGGCTGGAGCAGTCGTTGAACATATAGGACATATCCCCTACGTTTTCCGTACCCAGGCTGCTGATGTCCAGCTCTGTCAGGCTGGAACAGCCGTCGAACATACCTGCCATAGAGGTGACCATGCCGGAAACCACGCCGTCCAGGTTCAGCTCAGTCAAACCGGAGCAGCCACTGAACATATTGGACATACTGCGCACATTCTTGGTGTTGAAATTGCTGATATCCAGCGTCTGCAGCATCTTGCAGCCGCTGAACATCCGGCCCATGTACAGCACATGGACGGTCTTGAAGCTGCTGACATCCAGTTCCTCCACACTGCCGCAGCCGTTGAACATCCAGTTCATGTTGGTCACGTTGGCGGTGTTGAAGCCGCTGACATCCAGCACCTTCACCCGGGAACAGCTGTTGAACATACCGGACATATCCGTCACCCGGGAGGTATTGAAGCCGCTGACATCCAGTTCCTCCACATTGACGCAGCCGGAGAACATCCAGCTGGTATCCAGGCAGCTGGATGTATCAAAGCCGCTGACATCCAGCTTGGTCAGGGCGTAGCAGCCGTTGAACATGGCGTTGAAGTTGGAGACCTTGGAGGTATCAAACCGGCTCACATCCACCTTTCTCAGGTTGGAGCAGCCATTGAACATACTCTCCATGTACATCACCGTGGAGGTGTCAAAAAACTGGGTGTCCACCATCTCCAGGTTTTCGCACTGATAGAACATGAAACTCAGGTTGGGGGAGCCGTTCATGTGGAAGGATACACCGAAGTCGATAGTTTTCACATTTCGATAGCCCGCGAACAGGTAAGAGCAGCAGGCAGAGGCGTTGACGCCGCCGGCAGCGCCGATATACAGGTCATACAGTTCCCCGTTCGGCTCCACCCAGGCCAGCACCGTTCGGTTCTGGGCCTTGGAAACGTCCCAGCAGTTGTCTGGGGCATCGGCGATGTTGTCCAGGAAGGTGATGGAGGCGATCTCGCTGCGGTGGTAGGCTGAGCCAAAGACGGAGTAAGTGCCGTAATCATCGGAGGTACCCGGATCATAGGAGGGCATCAGCACATTTTTGATGTAGGCGTTGGGGTCATAATTCCAGGAGGGGGTCGCCACCTTCACCGATTCCGGCTCCGTGGGCGGCTGCGTAGGCTGGGTGGTGGGTACGGTGGGAGCTTCGGTAGCCGGCGGAGGCAGGGTCACCTTGGGTCCCTCCGTAGGCTGGGTGACCACCGGGGCTTCCGTAGCCGCCGGTTCCTTCATCACCGGGCCGGAATTACCCAGCAGCCGGGGCAGGAAAAGAGCCGCTGCCGCCGCTGCGGCGCAGATCAGCACCGCCGCCACCCAGGGGAAGCTTCGCTTTCCGGTGCCGCCCTGTCCGGTAGTCCCGGTTGCCGTGTCGGTCTGGATCACCGTCTCCGGGGTTTCCTGGGGAATGGTCTGAGGGGCAGTGAAAAGCAGACGGTACAGCTCCTCCACAGAGGAGATCCGGTCCCGGGCCTTCATGGCCATGCCCTTTTCCAGCACCCAGATCTGATAGTCTGTCAGGCCGGGGATGCTCCGCCAGTCGGGGTGGACATCCTCCATGGTCCGGGCAGGGGCATCGGGGGGCGTTTTTCCGGTGAGACAGTAGTAGGCCGTGGCGCACAGGGCGTAAACATCGGTCCAGGGGCCGAGACTGCCCCGCTTCTGGTACTGCTCCATGGGAGCGAAGCCGTGCTTCAGGATGGCCTCGGTGGAGCGGGACAGTTCCTTGTCCGCGTCAAAGCCCTCCATCTCCCGGACCGCACCGAAGTCCAGCAGCTTTGCCCGGCTGCGGGAGATCATGCGCACATTGTCCGGGCTGATGTCCCGGTGGATCATACCGGCGTTGTGGACCGTGGATACCGCCTGGATGATGGGTCTGAGGATGGTAAAAGTCTCCTCCACACTGAGTTTTCCGCCCTGCATGGCCACATACCGCTTCAGGTCCATGCCCGGAACATACTCCATGATGATGTAGGCGGTGTCATTTTCTTCAAAGAAGCTGTGAACCCGGACAATCTGGGGCACATCGGCAAACCGGGCAAGGGCCTGGGCCTCCCGGAGGAATCGGGCCCGGCTGTTGCGGATCAGTTCCTGCTTGTTTCCCTCCAGGACCGTGACCTGAAGGGTATGACCGTGGTCCCGGGTCACATAGTTGTTGGGGTAAAACTCCTTGATGGCGATGGGGTTATCCAGATTCAGGTCCCAGCCAAGGTAGGTGATGCCGAAGCCGCCCTGACCCAGCACACGGCCCACCAGGTACTGGCCCCGCAGGACCGTGCCTGTGGGAAGCTGGTGGGAGGCGTTCTGGGCATAGACGCTGCTGCCGCAGTGTTCACATACCGGCTGCTCCGTGAGGTTCATGCAGCCATAGCATCTGCGCTGTGCCATAGGGTTTCCTCTTTTCTGTTTGTTGATAAGTAATCTGCCGACAAGCGCAGCAGGATACGCTTGCGCCGCAGGACAGGTTTCCCTGCCCTGCGGGCCGTAGATTTGGGGTTATTCTCTGACCTGGACCTCGGAAACACCGTGCCAGACGGAGAAGCTGCCGTAACGGTTCTCCAGGCACACAGATGCCACCGCCTCGATGGTGATGGGGTCGCTGAATTCAAAGGGGATGCTCATATAGTCCTCAGTCAGCTCATAGTTGCCCAGCCGGATCCAGGTACCGTCAGGTTTCCGGCCAAAGAGAGCCCAGGAGCCGTAGGGGTTTCCGTACTCCACTTCCACCTCGATATCGAAGTTCAGGCGGAAGCAGTTTTCAATGGGCTCATACAGTCCGTAGACCGGGGTGGAAGCACCGTCATAATAGTAGGTCTCATCGGTCCAGTAGCCATCCACGTCGCCGATATAGCCTCTGGGATAGCCCGTGGTATGGCTGCAGCGGGTGCAGGTCTTGGGCCGGTCATAGGTGGCATCCAGCCACTCATGGCCCAAAGCCTCGCCCTCCCGTGTCAGGCAGCGGGCGCAGCTCTTGGGGTTGCCGCAGGTGGCATCCAGCCAGACATGGCCCAGGGCCGCGCCGGTGGTCTCGCCGCAGCGCTTGCAGGTCTTGGGGTCGGTGCAGGTGGCGCTGCGCCAGTCGTGGCCCAGAGCCGGTTCATCACCCCGCTTGCCGCAGAGGCTGCATTTTTCACTCGTGGTGCAGGTAGGTTCCGTCCAGAAGTGGATGGTGAAGAAGCCGATGATCAGCAGCGCCACCGCAGCTACGGCTCCAATCAGGATCTTGGGGGCCGGCTTTCTCTTTTCTCCGGTGGAAACCGGCGTAGATTTCTGGGGGCCGGGGTTGGAAACGGGAACCGTATACTCCGGGACCGGACCGGGATTGGACACAGGCACGGTGCAGTCAGGAGCAGGACCGGCGACAGACACCGGAATCGTGGGGCCAAAGGCAGGACCGGGGTTGGAAACCGGCATGGTGCAGTCGGGGGAAGGGCCGGCAACGGACACCGGGACCGTGGGGCCAAAGGCAGGACCGGGATTGGAGACCGGCATGGTACAGTCGGGGGAAGGGCCGGCAACGGACACCGGAATCGTGGGGCCAAAGGCAGGACCGGGCGCGGACACCGGGACCGTACAGTTGGGATCCGGGCCGGTAACAGGGGGGATATAGTCCACATCCAGAGGCAGGGTGCAGTTGGGAGCGGGACCTGCCACGGAAACAGGAGCGGTGCGCATCCCGTCCTGGGGTTCGGAGGTCTGGAAGGCCTGGTAGGCAGGGGGTGTGAAGACAGGCTCCTGCACCTGGGCCACGCTCTGGGAGAAGAGCTGCTGGTACAGCTCCTCGATGGTGGAGGGACGGTTCTTGGGCAGCAGGGCGATGCCGCTGTTCAGGGCGGCGATCTGCTGGGCTGTCAGGTCTCCGGCCATGCTCCAGTCCAGGGTGTCATCCTGCATCATCCGCTCAGGAGCCTCGGGAGGCACGGTACCGGTGACACAGAAGTAAATGGTGGCGCACAGAGCGTAGATATCCGTCCAGGGGCCCAGGTTGCCCCGGCGCTGGTACTGCTCCAGAGGTGCGAAGCTGGGCTTCACCACAGGCTCGGTGGAACGGGGCATATCCTTCATCACAGCGTCGTCACCCATATCCCGGACAGAACCGAAGTCCAGCAGCTTGGCACCGCCCCGGGGGAGCATCATGATGTTGTCGGGACTGATATCCCGGTGGATCAGGCCCGCGCTGTGGACCTTGGACAGGGCCTCCATAATGGGCTGGAGGATGGACAGGGTCTCCCCCGCGCTGAGGCGGCCGCCCCGGTTATAGACGTACTGCCGCAGGGTAATGCCATGGACATACTCCATGACGATGTAAGCGGTGCCGTTGTCCTGGAAGAAGTTGCGGACATGGACGATCTCCGGGATGTCGGAGAACCGGGCCAGTGTCTTGGCCTCCTTCAGGAAGCGGTCCTTATTCTTTTCAAACTGGTCAGAGACCTGGTTGGCAAACCGGGTAATGTTCACCGTCTGAGAATTGTCCCGGCTGACAAATCCGTTGGGGAAATATTCCTTGATGGCAATGGGGGTGTCCAGATACAGGTCCCAGCCAAGATAGGTGATACCGAAGCCGCCCTGGCCCAGGACCCGGCCTACCAGGTACTGGTCCCGAAGGACGGTGCCCGCGGGAAGCTGGTGGGGGGCGTTCTTTGCCCGGCCGTCATAGCCGCAGTGCTGGCACACCGGGCCTGTCATAATGTTCATGCATCCATAGCATCGCTGTTCTGCCATGATTCTTTCCTCTTTCCTTTTTTGATATATATCGGTCTTCATGGAAAAGGCTTCTGCCCAACAAAAGGCTTTTCCATAAAGATCGGTATGTTTTCTCCCAGCCGGCTCCCGGAGGAGCCGGCTGGGGATGCCGGTCAGCAGAACACTGCCGCGGCGGTATAGTTGTCATTTTCCCCGGAGACCCGGCTGAGGAGAATCTTTTCCATCTGTTTCAGCCAGTCCTGGGGGTCTTTGGCCTTCTGAAGAAGGTCTTCCATCTCCGGCTCGTAAACGTACTCCCAGAAGCCATCGGTACACAGCAGGAACACGTCCTCTTCCTGGACAGTAACCAGGATGGGAGACAGGTCGGCCTTGGCATTGTCGCCGCCCAGCGCCCGGAGAACCCGGTTCCGGTCCTCATGGAAGCGGATCTCCTGGGGGGTGATGTCCCCCATAAGCACCGCCATCTGGGATACGCTGTGGTCCATGGTCTGGGTCTGGAGCTTGCCGCTCCGGAAATGGTACAGCCGGGAATCGCCAACGTGCATCCACCGGGCCTGCCCGTCCTCAACAGTCAGAAATACCAGCGTGGTCTTCATCACGCCCTGGCGTTCCTGCTGGGTGCGCCGGACGGCCTGCTCCGCCTGTGCAGCGGCGGCCAGCATCTGGGCATCTCCCAGGAGACTGCCCTCGGCACCCAGTGCCATCAGGGCCTCTCCGGCGGCTTCGGAGGCCAGCTTGCCCCCGGCATAGCCGCCGAGACCGTCGCCCACATAAACGCAGAGCCTGCCCCCATCCTGCCGGATGCGGACAGTATCGTCGTTGATGGGTCTTCCGCCGGTATCGCACAGTGAGGCGGTTTTGATAGTCATAAGGATCCCTCCTTGTGGATGTGGTTATCCCCGGTATTCCAGGATCAGGGCAGTATTGTTGTCCTGATAGGGCTTGTCGATCTCCAGGATCCGGTCGCCCAGGGCCTGGGTAGCTTCCCCAACGGTACCCCGGAGAGCCTGCTCCATTTCCTCCTGAGACAGGGTGCCGAAGACACCGTCGGTAGCCAGCAGGATCCTGTCGCCGGGAACCATCTTGATGCCTTCATAATTGCGGTCGATGGAGGGGATATTGCCAATGCCGAAGTAGCTGGTCAGGGAGTGGGCCTGCCGGTCGCCGGAGACCTGGGGGATGGAGATCAGGCGGTTGACAGCCTTTACAGCCAGCTCCTCCTGGTAGATGTGTTCCCGGTTCAGCTGCAGCAGAGTACCGGCCCGATACAGGTAGATGCGGGAATCGCCAACGGTCAGGAAGTGCAGATATCCGTCCTGGACCACGGCGGAAACCAGGGTAGAGCCGCTGCGCTCTGCGCCCCGGAGCATCTGGTTGATGTAGTTGTTGGCCTGGATGGCCATTTCCAGCAGCATATCCTGGGGCTGGGTCTGTCCGGCCATGCGGCGGAAGCCCTCCAGGAAGGTACGGACCAGAGCGGAGCTGACAGCGCCGCCGTTGGACAGGCCGCCCATGCCGTCGGCCACCACAGCCAGAACGCCGGTGGTGGGATAGGCAGTCAGGTCAGAAGCGCCGTAGGAGTCCTGCTGGTCCTCTCTTGCGCCGATGTGCTGGTGGACAGCGGCCACGATGGGCTGCTGGACCGCTGCGGCCATGGGAGCGTTTGCCAGGGTGGGATCCACGCCCCGGGTGGTGATCAGGTCATCCCGGCTGCCTTGCTGGGCTTTCTTTGCCTTGCGGCGCTGGCGGCGCTTCTTTTCCGCATTGTTTTTGCGGATGATCAGCAGAACCACGCAGACGATCAGAGCCAGGATCAATGCCAGAGCGGCATACAGCAGTCCGCCGCCGCTGAGGAAGCCCGCTGCCTGCTCACCGCCGGGTGCCTGGGTCTCGGTGGTGGTAACAGTCTCTTCGGTAGGGGTGGTGAACAGGTCCGCGGGAGATGCGGAGGAGTCGGCTTCCTGGGAACCGGGGACGGGCATGGCAATGGCCTCATCCGGGGTCACACGAAAGTCGGGGCCGTTGCCCGCGGTGTCCTTGCCGGTAGTCTCTTCCTTTTTGGTTTCCTCTTCCTGCTTGGGGACAGTGGTTTCAACAGGCTCGGTTTCGTCCCATTTCACACCATCGTCCACAGTGGGCTCGGTTTGGTTAGGTTCGGTTTCAGACGGTTCTGTATTAGCAGCTTCGGTTTCCGACTGGATGGTCTCCACAGGAGGTTGGGTCTCGGTGGGCTGGGTCTCGAGAGGTTGGGTTGCAGGAGCCTGGGTCTCTGTCACCTGCTCCTCATCCTTGCCGGGGATGATGCCGCCGAGGAGTTCTCCCACGCCATCAATAATTTCTTCCATACTTTAGGTCTCCCACTGGAAGTTTTCACCGCACAGAGGAACGAAGATGTAGATACCCTTGCCGATCTGCAGGCGGTCACCGTTCTTCAGCTCCACGTTGCTCAGGACGGCCTTGCCATTGTGACGGACGATGCTGGCGCCGCTGAGGGGGGCGAAGAAAAACATCCGCTCCTGGGTATCGTAGGCGATGATGGCGTGGTTTTCCCGGGAAACGGTGGGATCGCCGGGGATGCAGACATCCATCTTGTTGCTCCGGCCGATGTAGTTGTACTCTTCGTGCAGGCGGTAGTCCTGGCCCTTTTCGGGACCCTCGATGCAGACCAGCCAGCCGGTAACAGGCTGGGAAGCCTTGTCGTTGATGCCGCCCTTGTCATAGTTGACGGGCATGGTGGGAGCGTAGCCGCCTACGGTGCCGCCGCCCACAGGGCCGGTGGGGATATAGCTGGCGGGGTCAGCCCACTGGCCAGCAGGGGGATTTACGGGGACGGTATCCCGGCGGATGGGCACGGTCTTACCGATTTCTTCGGTGCCGAAGGTGATGCCGCTGACCAGAGGTACGGTGTGGCCGCCCATGTTGGCGCACTCGGGGCATTCGGGGGTGATGGTGGGGTCATAGCTGTGACCGTTGATGCATCTCTTGAGTTCCATAATTGTTCCTCCTGTATTTTGAATGTGTGTTTATTTTAATATAAGGTGCATTGACTTTGTACACTTTGATTCCGGACGGCCCGGAAGATCTGGTTATCACCCAGGTAAAGGGTGGAACCGGGGTTCAGGACGTAGGCCAGGCCCGGGGTCATCCGGCGGTTATCCAGCCAGGTGCCGTAGGTGGAGCGCATATCCATCACCATCAGCATCCCGTCCTGGGGCCAGATCCGCATATGGACCCGGCTGATGCCGGGAGACCCGGGGGGATAGGCGATGGCGCAGTCCGGCTGTTTGGTTCCCAGGAGCATCTCCTGCCGAATGGGAATCCGGGCGCCGGCGAAGGTGCCCCGCAGACCCTCCAGTATGGTCTCGCCCCCCATTTGGGAGTAGCCGTAGGAAGGCTGGGAGAACTGGCTGTAGGCCCGGTCCCGGGAAAGCTCCGCCCAGAATTCCTCCACACTCTGGTACCGGTCCTCCACCCGCAGAGACATGGCCTTTTTCAGCACCTGCTCCCACTGGGGGAAGGGGCCGGGGATACCAAGCTGGGAGGGCCAGACGGTCCGGTCGTTGGTAAGCCGCTCCTCCGATGTTGGGGGCATCCGTCCGGTGATGGCCCGGTAGATGGTGACCGCCAGGGCGTAAATGTCCGTCCAGGGGCCGATCCGTCCGCTGGCGGAGAGCTGCTCCGGCGGAGCAAAGCCCCGCTTGAGAAGCATCATGGAGGAATGTCCGTGGAGGACATTCTTGGCGGCACCGAAGTCGATGAGCTTCACCTGACCGCCGTTGAGAATGAAGATGTTATCGGGGCTGATGTCGCAGTGGATCACGCCGCTGCTGTGGACCGCCTGCAGTGCCTTGATCACCTGGCCAACAATGGGCTTCAGCACATCCCAGCCCAGGGGCTGGCCGTTTCGCTCCTGGTATTTGCACAGGTCCATGCCATCGATGAACTCCATGGCATAGTAGGCGGTGTTGTTGTCGTAGAACAGGTGGTAGACGCTGATGATGTTGGGGTGATCCTCAAATTTGTGGATGATCCGGGCTTCCTCCAGGAACTTGTCCCGGAATTGCTCATAGGGCTTTTCGTTGCCCTGGGTGGGAAGGACCTCCATGGAGCCGGGGCGGCGGTAGGCGATCTCCATGGGCATATATTCCTTCATTGCGGAGATCTTTCCCAGCTTGAAGTCGGTGACCATGTAGGTGACACCGAAGCCGCCTTCGCCCAGCACCCGTTCGATCCGGTATCGCTGCTTATGGAATATGGTGCCGGGCTGCAAAGACCGATTGTTCATAGCATCCTCTTTGTTCGCTTAGCGGAAGTGGATCCGGAAAGCCACGTTCTTATTGCCCAGGTAGATGGTGGAGTTGTCCAGGGCGGGCATGGGCTGGCTGGGGGCCAGGCGCTGGTTGTCCAGGTAGGTGCCGTTGGTGGAGTTCAGGTCGGTGATGGTGACCCGGCCGCCGCTGACGGCGATGCGGCAGTGGGTGCCGCTGACGCTGTCGCAGCCGGACAGGGCGATATCGCATCTGCTGCCCCGGCCCAGGGTCAGGGACTGGCCGTCCCGGCAGCGGAAGCTCTGGCCCACGCTGGGACCGGCAACGCACTGGATCTGAACTTCAAAATTGGAGGCAGGGGCGGAAGCCTGAGCGGGAGCCGCGCCCCGGTTCACAGCCATGGTGACCCGGCCGCCGTTCTTGGCGGCGCAGATGCCGACCACCTGATTGACGCCCATCTTCAGGGAGTTCAGCAGCAGGGCAACGGCGATGGCGGCGATGATGATGTACTCGCAAGGCAGCAGGCCATCCAGCAGGACGGGCAGGCCCAGGTTGATACCGTAGTTATGCAGAGCATGGAGCAGGATGGAGACCACGAAGTAAGCCAGGAACTCCAGCTTGAACAGATGAGTCAGGGAGATCTCCTCGTCGCCCTTGGCCTTCACCAGCGCGCCGCCGTAGAGGGCTGCGAAGACGCCGTGGCCGGAGATGGCGGTGACGGCACGGGCCAGAGCCACATCCAGGCCGTTCATAACGCCGGTGGACCAGACCATGGGAGAGTTGTTGACGATATCCACGGCGGTCAGGCCTTCATTGGCGCAGACGATCAGGGCGTTGACGATACCGATGAAAATGTTGTTGAACACGTAGTACAAAGATTCCATCACAGCAAAGCCGGTACCCACAGCGGCGCCGATGAGAACGCCGTTGATGGCGTACTTGTAATTCTTCTTGTGCAGGATGGCGTAGATGATCACCAGCTTGGCAGGCTCTTCCACCACACCGGCCCAGGCGGCCAGAGGCAGGTCGGAATAGTAGCTGATGATGATGGTGGCGATCAGGGACATGATGCCGCCGAGCGCTACGATCTTGATGATCTCATAGAGGGAAATATTTCTGGGGACGTTCATTTCCCACACCAGCAGAAGCAGGGTCACGGGAACCAGGAAGGGGATGCCCACCAGCAGCAGGTAAACGCCGCCGTCGTGGCCCAGCAGAGTTCCCATCACATAGGACAGGACCAGCACTGCCACGAAGCCCAGGAAAAACCGGGCGAAGAGGAAGGGTTTCTGCCAGCCCGCCAGCATCTCGGACTCCCGGGGAGTGGTCAGGGCGGTGCCTGCGGTGAGGACACCGGCAGTTTCCTGAGGGGTGTGCTTACGGGTGACATCGGAGAAGATATCTCCCAGGGACATATTGCCCTCTTTTACATTTTTGAAGAAGGTTCTGTTGTTGCTCATGTTCTTTTCTCCTCTCTATATGAATCAATCTTCCGTGATAATGTAGGTGTTCTTGGGGGAAACCAGGAAGAACGCCACGCCCTTGCGGACCTTGTAGGGGGTGTTGGGCTTCAGGCGCTGGTTCTCATTGAAGAAGGTACCGTTGGTGGAGCCGTTGTCCATCAGGTACAGGCTGCCGCCTTCCCGGTAGAGGGTGCAGTGGATGGTGCTGACAGCGGAATTGTTCTGGTCAAAGGAGACCTGGCTCCGGGGGTCCCGGCCGAAGACCATCTTGCCGTTGACATCGGCCCGGTAGACGGTGCCGGTATCGACGCTGCGGACAGCGGGGGTGTACTCCCGGAAGGAGTCGCCCACTTTTTCCAGCCGGAAGCTGGGTCCGTCCTGGGCCAGGACGAAGCTGTCGCCCACCTGCAGGTGGTAGTTCACCTGGGGTTCCATCCGGACATTCTTGCCCAGGTAGGTGCCGTAGGTGGACTGCAGGTCCCGCAGGACCACGCTGCCATTCTCAATGGAGACTTCGCAGTGGGTGCCGCTGACGCCGGGGGTGTTCTTGGAGAAGACCACGCTGCACTGGGTGCTGCGGCCGAAGGTCAGCTTGCCTCCCAGCAGGAAGGTCTGGCCCTTCAGTTCGCCGCTGATGCATCGGATCTGCCACTGGGCTGCGGCGGGGATGTTGGGCTGGGGTGCGGGAGAATTTTGAAAAGGAACGGGGTCGGAGATCAGGGAAGGATTGTCCAGAGGAACGGTATTCTGGGGGCCGGTAAAGTCGCCGGAAGGAATGGTGTAGCCCTGGCTGTCCACCTTCTTGGCAGGCTTTTTGTTGGCTGCCACGATGATCAGAAGCAGGACCACCGCGCCGATGCCGATATAGATGTACAGGCTGTAGTCCTTTTCAGGTTCCTGCTGGGGAACTTCCTCGGTGCTTTCTGTATTACCGGTGCTGGGGGTGGTGATGGCGGCATCCGCGGGGAATACCATGTCCAGCATGGAAAGCAACACCAGCTGGTACTCACCATTCATGGTGAAGCAGCCCACAACACCGGCGGTGTCGCTCTCCACCAGGGGCGCGCCCATCAGGGCGGTGTCATCCAGAATGATGTCGGGAGCCAGGAAGTAAGAGCCGTGGTCTTCCCAGCCGGAGGTCATGTCCACCTCTTCGTAAACCGCGCCGGTAAGCTCGCCCTGGTCGTTGAAGGTCTGGCTCAGCATCAGCAGGGTGTCGGTAAAAGCGGTACCCATGGCCAGGGGGGTGATGTTTTCCAGGCCGGGGGCGTAGAAGTAAGCGAAGTGGCCTACGGTACCGATGAACTTGGGGGTCTCCGTGTAGTTGTCGCTGAGGAGAACTGCCTCATAACCGGCCTCGGCAGGAACGGAAGCGCCGCCTGCGGTGACCAGGTAGGTACTGCCATCGCCCAGGGTATCCTGAACGTAGAAGGCGGTGAAGGTCAGGACCTCGCCGTCTTTGTGGAAGCCCAGGCAGAAAACAGGGGAAGTGATTTCCTCTTCCGGGGCCACCTGTTCAGCACCGGCTGTCAGGCCCAGCAGTGGGATACAAAGAAGAAAGGCCGTGAGGAACGCGAAAATACGGGTAGATCGTCTCTTTTTCATAATTTTCTCCTCCTTATGAAAATGATTGTAGCACGTTGTCGTTGGCTTTGCAACAAATTTCCACACATGGCGCACATTATTTTTGTGCAGATATCCAGTACTGTTTCGTGACCGGTAGAGAATTTGCCGCTTTGCTTTTGATGGCATTATCATAGCACAGCGATTTTGGGTTCGGTTCATGTGGATTCCGGGAGATGAGGGAGCGTTTATCCCGCTGGTGCAGCAGCGCCAAAACGACAAAAACCATGTCATTGCGAGGGCCGCAGGCCCGTGGCAATCTCTTGGTACAAAGTACGGATACATTCTGCCGGGAGATTGCCACGTCGCTTCGCTCCTCGCAATGACATACAAATTTTCAGCCTCCAACGCAAAAAGACCTGCCCGGGTGGGCAGGTCTTGGGGCTTAGGTGTTGAAGATCTCCGCGGCCAGGGCGGCCATGCGGTCGCTCATGCAGAAGGTATCCTCCGGGCGCAGGCAGTAGAGCACCAGATAGTCGAAGACGTTCCGGGGGTCGATAGGGCCCATGCCGCATTCTGTCAGCATTTTGTTCATCCGCTGACAGTGGGTCTCCAGGAACTCCCGGGGCTGGATGTAGGCTTCGTCCAGCTCGTCGTATTCCTGCTCCCACACGCCCCCGGTGACCAGGTACATCAGAAGCAGGGCCTTCCGGCTCACATCCTCGCTCCGGCTTTTCATGGCCTTGATGCTCCGGGGGCCGGGCCAGTATTTTTTCACCATCTTCTGGATGTCGGAGTAATTTCCGGTTTTCTTATCCTGGGGCACATTCAGCCGCAGGTAGGTGTCTGCCACATACTCCATAGAATACTGCTCCTCCCCTTCCAGCTCCTCGCCGGTGAGCAGGTTCAGCATCTTGCAAAAGTAGGCGTAGGCGGTGTTGTGGGTGGGACCCAGCTTGGTCTTGTGGCGCAGGAGGAAGGACAGCAGGTCCTCCTCTGCCCGGACCGCCTGAAATTCCTGGCGGATCATGTGGGTCACCGGTTCCCGGTTGGTATCCGGTGCGGCCTCCTCCTGTGGGGCGATCTGCGCCGCCAGACGGCAGGCATATCCATAGCCCAGCCGGTAGCGCAGGGCGTAGGCATAGACCGTTTCCCGGGGGTCCCGGTAGTGGATGCCCTGCTCTGTGAGAAACGTAAGCATGGCACCGGACTGACCCAGGTCCAGCCCTAAGGCAAAGCAGATACGGAACACGTCCTCCCGCTCGGTGGGAAGATTCTTGCCGGAAAACCAGTTGCGCACCTTCCGGCGGATGCTGTCGGGCTGGGTGCCGGGGGAGATGGCGCACAGGCCCTCCACCAGGGGCTGTTCCAGATCGATCCTGCCGCAGACCTGCCGCAGGATGTCCCGGAAGCTCCGGACCCGCATTCCGTTCATCAGAAAGGCCACTGCGTCCCGGGCGCTCAGGTCATTGCGGGTAACAAAGTCCCACTGCCGGGCGGAGACTTCCGTGAATTTGTCTCTTCCGTATGCCATGGGGATACCTCCCTGTTTATATTAGAAGTCCTCCGCGCTGATGGGGTCGGTCTCCAGGTTGCCGTCCACCACGGTGTACAAGGTGATGGTGATGGCGGCATAGCGGATATAATTGCCGTCCCGGGTGGTGGTGAAGGTGAACACATCGTCAGCCAGGGTGAAGGAAGCGTCAGCGCCGAACATCACATCGGTGCCGTACCAGTATTCACCGGTGGTGTATTTGCAGATATAGTCTCCATCGGGAACATAGACCGTAGCGCTTTCGTTGGCGCGAACGAAGAACAGGATGTACTTTTCGGGGTCCTCCACGGATTCCAGCTTGATGCAGGCATCATAGTCGCTGGCGTTGACGGTGAACTTGCCGTAGGCACTGCCAACGGTATTGGCGAAGACCTTGCTGCTGGTGGGCCGCATATAAGCCAGCTGGGCGGTAACCAGGTCCCAGCTCTTGGTCAGCTCCTCGGTCTCCACGTAGTTGGCCCGGCAGCGCTTCAGGATGGTCACGGCGGATTCCATCTGTCCGGCGATGTACTCCTCCTTGGCATACAGGGCGCCGGCGTTGGCGGCGAGCGCCTTGCATTCGGGGATCAGCTCCTGGTCGGGATACAGGCCGATCACCAGGGCCATAGCCTTTTCGGCGTGTTCATAGTCGCCCCGGGCATAGAGGTCGGCGGCATCCTTGAACATAGCTTCGGTGTAGAGCTTGGCATACTCTTTTTCGGCGGCCTCCAGAACAGGCAGGTAGGCGGCGGCATAGCCCTCCAGGCCGTCGGGGAGCAGGGCATCATAGCAAACCCGGGCGTAGGCAACGGCATCGCCGCTGTCCACATTCACAAAGCCCAGGTCATTGATGGCAGTGATGGCGGTCTGCAGCAGGCCGTTCAACCGGTCGTATTCGGCACGGGCAGCTTTCAGGTCGTCGGCATTTTCCACCTTGGCCTGCTTACCGGCATCCAGGGTCTCATACAAAAGCTCTGCCGCCTGGATGGCATCCAGGGATTCCAGGGAGACGGTACCGATCTGGGCGATGGCATCCTCGGTTTTGGATACGGTATCGCAGCCGGACAGGCTCAGGATCAGGACAAGGGTCAGCAGCAGGGCAAACAGTTTCCGTTTCATAGGGATTTCTCCTCTCTTTTTGCCGCCAGGGGGGATATGCAGCGGATGATTATTTTCATTATAACAGCCAAAATGGGGCATCGCAAGGGATATTGTGGATTTTTGTGGAAAAATCAGGGGAGGGCCAAAGGCCCTCCCTGGGATATTATTTTCCGAACAGGCCGCCCAACTTATATACGTTACTCCTCCACAATCTCAGCTTCGGGGGCGTTCTTCTGGACGCTTTCGATACCGTTGAGGCAGCCGGCCTTGGCGGTGTAGCCATCGGAGATGGCGATAATCTCACCATTGCGGGCTTTCAGGCGAAAACGGTACTCGCCGGCTTTGTCCTGGTACATCTCAAACTTAGGATGGGTCAGAGTCTTCCAGCCTTTCTCTGTCTGATTTTCCACTTTTGCAATGGGGGCATTTTTGGCAACACTGGCAATGCCATTGCGGCAGGCTGCCACAGTGGTGTAGACCTCAGAAGTCAGAATGATCTGACCGTTGGTGGCCTTCAGATCAAACTTAACGCCGGAATTGACGGTGCGGACAACAAATTTGCTCATAAAATTCCCCTTTTCCTTTCTTTCAGACAGTTTCAGTTTAGCACGGAGGGGAAGGGTTGTCAATTTATCGGATCAAATAATAGGAAAATCAAAAAGGATGCCTGCTACCCCTCTCTGTTCATCAAAAATAAATGCAAATAATTCTCATTTTACTATTGACAAATCAGGCAGGATATGTTATTTTAATTTCGTAAATGAGAGTGATTTGCAAATATAAAGAAATGGAGGTGCCCATGGAAGGAACCAAGCAATTCCGCAAGCGCAACGCCATTCTTTCCTGCCTGCAGCAGACGGACACCCATCCCACAGCGGAGATGGTCCACGAAATGCTACACGAGGAACACCCTGACATCTCCCTGGCGACGGTTTACCGCAACCTCTCCCTGTTCAAGACCCAGGGCAAGATCCAAAGCCTGGGAACGGTCAACGGAAAGGAACGGTTCGACGCCAACACCGATCCCCATGTCCACTTCATCTGCACCGGCTGCGACGCAGTCCTGGACCTGCCGGAAGTGGAAGTCCCCCTGAATCTGGGAAGCCGGGCAGAAGCCTGCCGGGGCTGCCAGGTAGCAAGCTGCCAGCTGACCTTCACCGGTCTGTGCAGCAATTGTCAGTAAACAATCTATAAAATCAAAAATGAAAATTATTTGGAGGAAAAAATTATGAAGAAGTTTGTTTGCAGTGTCTGTGGTTACGTTCACACCGCCGAGGAGCTGGCCGCTGATTTCAAGTGCCCCGTTTGCAAGGTCCCCGCTTCCAAGTTCGTTGAGCAGAAGGGCGAGCAGAAGCTGGCCGCTGTCCATGAGTACGGCGTTTACGCTCAGACCGTGAAGAACAACCCCGATATCTCCGCTGAAGACAAGAAGTACATCTTCGAGCAGCTGATGGCCAACTTCACCGGCGAGTGCAGCGAGGTGGGTATGTACCTGTGCATGGCCCGCATTGCTCACCGTGAGGGCTACCCCGAGATCGGCCTGTACTGGGAGAAGGCAGCCTGGGAAGAGGCTGAGCACGCTGCCAAGTTCGCAGAGCTGCTGGGCGAGGACCTGGAGCCCAACATGAAGGCCACCACCAAGGACAACCTGGCATGGCGCGTTGACTGCGAGTTCGGCGCAACCCAGGGCAAGACCGATCTGGCCATCTGCGCCAAGAAGAACGGCCTGGATGCCATCCACGACACC
>JAXJVC010000257.1:0-6447 GCA_036308745.1 Oscillospiraceae bacterium
CAGGATCTCTTCAGCCTCAGCCTTGGCAGCAGCCTTCTCCTCGTCGGAGTAGATGGTGGTGCCGTTCTCGTCGGTGGTGCCGCCCTCGAAACCTACCAGGATGTGGCGGACATTCTTCATGGCGAAGTTGTTGTCATTGACGCTGTGGAAGTAAGCAACGAAGTAGCCGCCCACGGTGGTGGTCTCGGTGCCATCCTCACCCGTGGTCGTGGTGGTGTTGGCGATGCAGGTCATGTCGCCTTCCTTGCGGGCATCGTCAGCCAGCCAGGCAGCCAGGTCCTCGTCGATGGAGGAGTAGGCATTGTCTTCGTACAGGGTGCTGGAAGCGGTGGTTTCAGCGTTGATGGGCAGGGCAGCGATGGCGGCATCCAGGGCCTCAACGGTGGTGATCTCTTCGGAAACCAGGGACTTGGCGGCTTCCTCGGCAGCCTTCACGGATGCGGCCTTCTCCTCGTCGGAGTAAGTGGTGGTACCATTTTCGTTGGTGGTGCCGCCCTCCAGGAACTTGTTGGCGCTCAGGTAGTAGTAGTTGTAGGTGAAAGCGGAGTAGGCATCGTAGTTCTCGGCCTCAACAGCCCGCAGTGCGGCATCGTCGTAGGTCAGGGACTCGCTGTAAGCGGCATAGTAGGAATCAGCCAGCAGGGAAGTCTCCATGTACTTCTTGTAGCCTTCTGCGGAAGCGCCGTTGCCGTACATGGCCTTCAGGTAAGCATCCACATTGCCATAGCCATACAGGGTAGCGTACAGCTCGGCGGATTCGATGGCGGAATTTGCCATGGCGGCATCAGACTCGGACAGGGTGTGGCCTGCGGCCTTAGCGGCGTCTGCCATTGCGTAGACGGACTGAGCGCTGCTCTTGGCGGACTCCAGGAAGTAGTCAGCCCAGGTCTCACCGGTGGCCTCGTCATAGACCTGCTCGTTCAGGGGCGCGGTTGCGTCCAGGCCAAACAGGCTGATGTAGGAGCCGTTCTGGGAATAGAAATTGTTGATAGAATCGATGTAGAAGTAGTTCAGCTCAGCGTTGCTGATCTTGTTCTCGCCCACAGTCATGGCAACGGTGTTCTTTTCCCGCATACCGCTGTTGGCGATGGTCTTGCTGATGCCGACCCAAAGGGCAACCACCAGCAGCGCCGCCAGAACGACGACAAAAATGGCGGTGTACAGCTTCAGCTTCTTGGCTTCCTTCTGCTCAGCCAGCTGCCGCTCGGTGAGCTTGGCAGCTTCCTGCTCATTGCGAAGTTTCTTCTTGCTGGATGCACTCATGTGATCATTTCCTCTCATTAGTCCTAATTGGTCGATTTGCGAATGATTTTTACGCATAGACCCCGGTATTATAACCCATCTCGACCTCGGTTGCAAGGGGCAAAACCATGGTTTTCCGGGAAAAAACGAAAAATTCACAGTTTTGTCACGGCTGAATGAAAAGGATACAGAAAAATGGTTTATTTCCCTGGAGGATCGGGAATATGTAAATAAGGGACAGCAGTTTTCAAATCCTGCTGTCCCTCATATGCAAAAAACATCATGTCCGAAGGACACTTCATGGCGTAAGCCGCTTCATTTGCCCTCCCAGGGCATACTTTATAAAAAACATGGGGAGCCGAAGCTCCCCATGCACCCCGCTTTAGCCGTAATGCATCCGATTATGACCTGCACGAAAAGGCAGGTGGGATGCCGCTCACGATCATTACTGCTCCCAACATCCACCCATCGTCAAAGCGTGGGCGGGAGGTCTGCAAACAGACCGGGAAGTCTAACGTCCCGATTAAAAAATGTGGGTCCAAAAGGACACACTACGCACCAAGCAGGAAAATATTATTCGTCCTCTTCTTCGTAAAGCTGATCCATCAGAAGATCATACACGGCCTGAAGCTCCGCTTCGTCCTCGATGACACACAGGATCGGCTCCCCATCCTCTTCCACGGACTTGAGGATGCTCACTTCCATCTGGAATTCCTCCAGAGAGTCGCCGGCGGGGACCACAGCAAGATAGGTGTCGCCGTTATACTCCAGGGTGCTCAGCACCTCCAGCTCGTATTCCGCGCCGTCCTCGTCTGTGATGGTGATAAAATCAGAACCATACTGGTCTGCCATGGGGATCCTCCCTTCGCCGTTTTGGATGCCTATATTCTACAGCGGGAGAGCCGTAAAATCAAGAGGGAATATTGTACAGAATCCTGAGGAGGTTTTTAGGACAGAAAATCCTCCATCAGCCGGTTCAGCTCCTCCTGATCCCGGACCCGGATGCCCTCCTCCAAAGCAGACTGGTCTGCCGGGGGAAGGGTGGATACCTGGTAGGGGAAAATCTGTCGTGGTTCCTCTGAGCCGGATTCATACAGGGCCACATAGCCCTTGTAAGAACCCAGGATCAGTCCCAGCAGAAGGGGAATACAGATCAGTTGTTTCTTCATTCTATGCATACCCTCGCTTTCGGGTGTAGTATCCCCCAGATTTTAATCTTTATTAATAAATTGGGGGTTTCGTTTTTGGGCAGGATATGCTATAATGCTATGCGTAATGTTGTGCGCATATGCAATTAAACATAATTTTATCATACCATGCCGGCAGACTTGCCGCGGTATTGGAGGTTAGTCCCATGGAAAATGAAAATCAGAACAGAAGGAGAACCAAAAAGCCCCGCCAGGAATGGAATCCCCACTGGCTTTTGAAGCTTTTGTACGTTTTGGCATCCACTGCGCTGTCGGCGCTGAAGATTGCCATCTGTGCCGCCGCCACGGTGCTGATGATCGTGCTGGTGTGCGGCGTCGTCTTCGTGGGTACCCTGGGCGATTACCTGCAGGAGGACATCCTGCCGGAAGCCGCCGACTGGTCTCTGGATGACTACGTCCTGGAAGAGACCTCCTTTATGTACTATGTGGACGAGGACGGAAATATTCAGCAGCTTCAGCAGATCTACACCACAGTGGACCGCCAGTGGGCGACCCTGGATGAGATCCCCCAGGCGCTGATCGACGCCACCGTTGCCATTGAGGACAAGCGCTTCTATGAGCATCAGGGCGTGGACTGGATCACCACCGTAAAGGCCTGCCTGAATATGTTCTTCGGCGGCGATTCCCAGTTCGGCGGATCCACCATCACCCAGCAGCTGATCAAAAACTCCACAGGCGAGAAGAGTGTCACCGTGCAGCGCAAGGTCATGGAGATTTTCCGGGCCCAGATCTGTGAGCGGGATTACGACAAAGACGTTATCATGGAGCAGTACCTGAACCGTATTTACCTGGGCCGGGGCTGCTGGGGCGTCAAGAGTGCCGCTGCCGAGTATTTCGGTAAGGAACTCCAGAGCCTGACCCCCGCCGAGTGCGCGGCCCTGATCAGCATTACCAACAACCCATCTCTGTTCAATCCCTATTCCGAGAGCGTCTACAAGTACAAGGGCGAGGAGCGGGACGGCGCAGGCCGGAACCGTTACCGTCAGATGAATGTTCTGAACGAGATGCTGAACCAGGGCTTCCTGACCCAGGCGGAATATGACGAGGCGGTTGCCCAGGAGATGGTATTCAAGTCCGGTATTTCCGACGATGACAAGTGGACCGTCTGTGAAAATGAGGCCTGTGGCTATGAAGGCATCCGCAGCGAATTTACAAGCCAGGGCGGCAGCTGGTTCTGCCCCGAGTGCGGTACCCAGGCCACTGTTTCCATCGATGCTTCCCAGCACATTTACTCCTGGTTCGTGGATGCGGTCCTGATCGATGTGGCTACCGAGCTGGCAGCCCAGGACGACAAGGTTTGGGAGGAACTGGATATCCCCACCCAGAACCTGTATCTGGAACGGATCCAGAAGGGTGGCTATCATATTTACACCACCATGGATATGAAGGTGCAGCAGGCTTTGGATTCTGTCTACACCGACCTGTCCAAGATCCCTACAACCAGAAGCCAGCAGCAGCTCCAGTCTGCCATGGTCATCATCGACAATGATACCGGCGACGTGGTGGCGCTGTCCGGCGGCGTTGGTGAAAAGAAGGACTTCCTGGCCTACAACAAGGCCACCCAGGCCAAGCTGCAGACCGGTTCTTCCCAGAAGCCTCTGTCTGTTTATGCCCCTGCCTTTGAGGCCGGTGTGATCAGCCCCGCCACGGTCATCAAGGATATGCCCGTCAGCTACACCGGCGGCCCCTGGCCCAAGAACGACAACCGCCGCTACAACTATGCCAGAACGGTCTACAGCGGCATTGTTTCTTCCGTGAATGCCATTTCCGTTCGTACCCTGCAGCTGATCGGCTATGAATACGGCTTCAGCTTTGCAAAATACAACTTCGGTCAGAACAGCCTGACGGAGGATTATCCTCTGGCAAACGGCCAGAGCCTGAACGACCTGGGCGCTGCGCCCCTTGCTCTGGGCGCTTTGACAGTAGGCGCTACCGTTCGGGAAATGAGCGCGGCCTATGCCACCTTCCCCAATGGCGGTACCTACCGGGAACCCCGCCTGTTTACCAAGGTCTATAACAGCGACGGCGAACTGGTGATCGACAACGTTCAGGATTCCCGCACGATTCTCAGTGAAAAGACCGCCAACTATATGAACTACTGCCTGTACAATGCTGCCACCCACGGTACCGGCGCGGCAGCGACCATGCCCGGACAGAACATTGCTGGCAAGACCGGCACCACCTCCAGCAACCGCGACCGCTGGTTCTGCGGCTATACCAGCCACTACACGGCGGCGGTCTGGTGCGGCTATAACAAGCCGGAGCAGATCTATCTTACCGGCAACACCGCAAACCCTGCGGCCCGGCTGTGGCGGATGGTCATGATGCCTGTCCATGAGGGACTTCCCAACGAAGGCCTGTTCAACGGAAACGCTTTCCGCAGCGTCGGTGTTTGCCTGGATTCCGGCAAGCTGGCCACGGCGGCCTGTAAGAGTGATGTCCGCGGCGACCGGGTGTCCTATGCCAACTGCTATCCCGAGGATATCCCCAGCGGCACCTGCAGCAAGCACGTGTCCGTGGAATACTGCGTCACCGGCGGCGGTGTTGCCACCGAATACTGCAGCATGTTTGCCGATGTAGAGATCGCGTCCCGCTCCCTGGTGAAGCTGACCCAGGCAGAGGTCAATGAGATCCGCAACGCCATCAGCGCCGGCTTGGTCGACATCTACTATGACGATGGTTATGTCTATTACTTGGGCAGCGGCGACGGTGAGGCATGGCATGGCTTCCGGGATGATTATCCGGACAACGACCGGCCCTACCTGCTGTGTCCTACCCATACCAAGGAAGCATGGGAGGAATACCAGGCCGAGCAGGAAGCCACAGAAGGCACTGGCCCCGACGACGGTATGTGGGGTGACGGAGAAGGCGAAGGCGGTTCCGGCAATGAAGGCGGAAACGCTGGCTCTGATGACGATGATATGTGGGCATAAGCCCCTCAAAGAGAGAAAGAAGGAGGAGACCCAATGCTTTGGATTTCCGATGAATGGAAAGAATATGAAGTCCTGGATGCTTCCGACGGCGAACGTCTGGAACGCTGGGGAAAGTATATCCTGGTGCGTCCCGATCCCCAGGTGATCTGGAACACGCCTCACAGTGCAAAGGAGTGGAAGCGGTATGATGCCCGTTATGTCCGTTCCAATACCGGCGGCGGACGATGGACGGATCATAACCTGCCGGAGCGGTGGCAGATCCACTATAAGGATTACCTGACGTTTAACGTCAAGCCCATGAATTTTAAGCACACCGGTGTGTTCCCTGAGCAGGCTGCCAACTGGGACTTTATCCGGGAGAAGGTGGCGGGGGCTGCTGTCCACCGTCCTGTCCGGGTGCTGAACCTGTTTGCCTACTCCGGCGGCGCAACTCTGGCTGCTGCCGCAGGCGGCGCAGAGGTATATCATGTGGATGCCTCCAAGGGCATGGTGGCCTGGGCCAAGGAAAATGCTCAGGCATCTGGCCTGGCAGACCGGCCTATCCACTGGATCGTGGATGACTGCGCCAAGTTTATTCAGCGGGAGATCCGCCGGGGCCGCCGGTATGACGGCATTATTATGGATCCTCCCAGCTATGGCCGGGGACCCAGCGGCGAGATCTGGAAGATGGAGACCAGCTTCTATCCTTTCCTGTTGGAGACTGCCAAGCTGTTAAGCGATGACCCGCTGTTTGTGATCATCAATTCCTATACCACGGGTCTGGCACCCTCTGCCGTTTCTTACGCGTCCGATGTTGTCTTTGGCGCGGGGCATGGCGGCAAAACCCTGGCAGGCGAGCTGGGACTGCCGGTGAAGGAATCCGGCCTGGTGCTGCCCTGCGGCGCCACCGGAAGATGGACACCCTAAGGGAGGGGCTACTTTGAGCGAGATTATTTCTGTGGAACATCTGGCGTACACCTATCCGGGCATGGACGACATGCCCGGCGTCGCCGTATTTGAGGATATGAATTTGACCGTGGAAGAGGGCAGCTTTGTTGCTATCCTCGGCACGAATGGCTGCGGAA
>JAXJVC010000258.1:0-4650 GCA_036308745.1 Oscillospiraceae bacterium
AAATTTCAAATATTCTACCATCTTTACTGACTGCATTCCGTATCTAACTGCATCGCCATTCCTCTTCCGTCTCGCCTTCGGCGATCCACCTTCCCCTCGGGGGAAGGCTTGCGGCTGTGCCGCTAAACGATAATTTATCAAACGCAATATCCATTCCTTTTTGACCGTTGCAGGCGCAACATTTTCTTTTTAAGGTGATTGTAAAGTGCAATGGAATGTGCTATAATGCGGCTGAAATACATGAAATAAGAAAGGAATTGCGTATGATCTTCGGTAAGCATATCAACCGGTATTACCTGAAATATGCCCATATGCTCCTGCTGGGGCTGGCTTCCCTGATCCTGGTGGATACCCTGCAGCTTGAGATCCCGGAGCTGTATCAGATGGTCATCAACGGCACCAGCCTGGGTTATGTGGTGGTGGACGGCGCGCAGCTGGCCTTTGACCTGGATTTCCTGCTGGACCGCATCTGCCTTCCTATGGTGGGTATCATTTTGTGCATGGTCCTGGGCCGCTTTTTGTGGCGGGTGTGCTTCTTCGGCGCCGCCATCCGTGTGGAGACCGACCTGCGCAACCGGATGTTTGACAACGCCAAGAACCTGAGCCGGGAATACTACCAGGTCAACAAGGTGGGCAACCTGATGAGTCTGTTCACCAATGACCTGGATACTGTTCAGGAGTGCTACGGTTGGGGCATTATGATGTTCTGCGATGCCCTGTTTCTGGCGGTGCTGGCAGTGCGGAAAATGTGGCTGCTGGACCCGGTGCTCACAGTCTTCTCCCTGATCCCCATGGCCTTCCTGCTGGCCTCTGCCACAGTGGTGGGCAAGTACATGATGAAGAAGTGGGACTATCGCCAGGAATGCTTCTCCCAGCTTTCTGACTTTGCCCAGGAGAGTTACTCCGGCATCGCCGTCATCAAGGCCTTTGTGAAGGAAGCCAAGGAGCTGATGGCTTTTGAGAAGCTGAATGAGGAAAACGAGCGGGCTAACATGGACCACACCAAGGCCTCCGTGCTGATGCGCATCCTGGTAATGATGTTTGTGGAAAGCGTCATCTGCATCATTCTGGGCTACGGCGGGTATCTGGTCTACTGTGATAAGTTCAACGCCGGACAGCTGGTGGAATTCATTGGCTACTTTACCTCCATCGTCTGGCCCATCATGGCTGTGTCCGAGCTGATCGACATGACCTCCCGGGGCAAGGCATCCCTGGACCGGATCAGCGAACTGCTGGACGCGAAGATCGATGTGGTGGATAAGCCCGGCGTGACAGACCTGCAGAGCATCCGGGGCGATATCGAGTTCCGGCACCTGAATTTCCGCTACCCCGACGGGGAATACGATGCCCTGGAGGACATCACCTTCACCATCAAGGCCGGTGAGAACGTGGGTCTGGTGGGCAAGACCGGCTCCGGTAAGACCACCCTGGTGGACCTGATCCTGCGGACTTACAATGTGCCTGATGGCACTGTGTTCATCGACGGCCAGGATGTGAACAGCGTTTCCATCCGTTCCGTTCGGGCAGGCTGTGCCTATGTACCCCAGGATAACTTCCTGTTCTCCGATACCATCGAAAACAACATCGCCTTCGGCGTTCCCGGCTACGACCACAGCGCCATTGCCAACGCCGCCAAGCTGGCAGATGTCCATGGCAATATCAAGGAATTCCAGCAGGGCTATGAGACCGTTCTGGGCGAGCGGGGCGTCACCGTCTCCGGCGGCCAGAAGCAGCGCATCTCCATTGCCCGTGCCCTTCTGAAGGATGCGCCCATCCTGATCCTGGACGACAGTGTCTCCGCTGTGGATACCAAGACCGAGGAGACCATCCTGAGCAACCTCCGCGAGACCCGGGCGGGTAAAACCACCATCCTCATCGCCCACCGGATCTCTACCATCGCGGGAATGGATAAGATCCTGTTCATCGATGGCGGCAGACTTGCCGCCGTAGGTACCCACGACGCGCTGTACGAAACCAATCCCGAATACCGCAAGATGGTGGACCTGCAGCGTCTGGAAGAGGAAGGAGGACGAGCCAATGCGTGAGTATTTTCCTGTTCTGATCCTTGGTGCCATCATCGGTGTATTCACCCTGATCTTTGTGGCAGTCTATGCTCTGGAAAAGAACAAAAAGGAGACCATGGGCTTTGACCGCCATATGGCCGATGGTGAGATCGTGAAGCGCCTGCTGCGCTACGCCCGCCCCTACTACAAGCAGTTCATCGGCATTTTCTTCATCATGCTCTTCTCCATCGGCTACGACCTGGTGTCCCCCCTGATCATTGGTCACCTGATCGAAACCGTCCAGGGCGACTTTGAACTGAGCTACCTGCTGGCCATGGTTCTGGCCTACGCCGGCATCCTGATTGTATCCCTGGCCTGCACCTACGCCCAGGCTATGATCCTGCAGAAGATCGGCCAGAAGATCCTGTCTCAGCTCCGCCAGGATGTGTTCACCCACATCGAGAGCCTGTCCCACGAGCAGCTCAACAACATCCCCGTGGGTAAGCTGGTAACCCGCACCACCAACGACCCCAACGCCATTTCCTATATGTTCACCAACATCCTGGTGACCCTCATCAAAAACGTCATGGTGATCTTCGGCGTTCTGGGAGCCATGCTGCTGCTGAACTACGCCCTGACCCTGATGGTCCTGTGCTTCGTACCCTTCATCGTGCTGTTCACGGTGATCTTCCGGAAATTCTCCCGGAAGGTCCACAGAAGGGTCAGCGACGCCACCACCGACGTGAATACCTACCTTTCGGAAAACCTCTCCGGCATCAAGATCACCCAGATCTTCAACCAGGAGCAGCGGAAGCTGGAGGACTTTCTGGCGAAGTCCAGGACCCTGGGCAACGCCAAGCGGGCCAGAATGTTCGTTTTCGGCATTTTCCGGCCCATGGTGTATATGCTGAACATTTCCTGCGTCATGTGCCTGTTCTACCTGGGCGCCAAGGGCTATATCCAGGACGCCCACTGGTTCGGCCAGGTCATCGACAGCGGTGTCATCGTGTCCTTCTATATGTACATCTCCAAGTTCTTCAACCCCATTCAGACCCTGGCGGAGCAGTTCGATATGCTCCAGCGCTCCTTCGCCTCCGCGGAGAAGATCTTCACCATTCTGGACATGGTCCCCGAGGTGGTGGACGAAGAGGATGCCATGGAATTGGAGGAGATCAAGGGCGAGATCGAATTTAAGGATGTCTGGTTTGCCTACAAGCCCGACGAGTGGGTCCTGAAGGGCGTTTCCTTCCGGGTGGAACCCCGGCAGACGGTGGCCTTCGTTGGCTCCACCGGCTCCGGCAAGACCACCATCCTGTCCCTGATCTGCCGCAACTACGATATCCAGAAGGGCCAGATCCTCATCGACGGCATCGATATTCGAAAAATCAAAATTTCTTCCCTCCGCCGCCATTTCGGCCAGATGCTCCAGGATGTGTTCCTGTTTGCAGGAGATATCCGCAGCAATATCCTGCTGCGTTCCGAGGGCGTTTCCGACGAGGAAGTCTGGGAAGCCTGTAAATACGTCAATGCCGATTCCTTCATCAGCCGCCTGGAAAACGGCCTGGACGAAGTGGTGCGGGAGCGGGGCAACAACTTCTCCGCAGGCCAGCGGCAGCTGCTGTCCTTTGCCCGGACCATCATCCATAAGCCCGGCGTGATGATCCTGGACGAAGCCACCGCCAATATCGACACGGAAACGGAGCTTCTCATTCAGGATTCCCTGGAGAAGATGAAGAACATCGGCACCATGCTGATCGTTGCCCACCGGCTGTCCACCATCCAGCACGCGGATAACATCATCCTCCTGGACCACGGCCAGATTCAGGAACAGGGCAATCATCAGGAGTTGCTCCAGAAAAAGGGCCGGTATCACCAGCTCTATACCCTGCAGTACGAAAAACAGCAGCTTCAAAAAGGATAAGATATCACCAAAGGAGGGGCATCGCCCCTCCTTTTGACATTCCTATGCCACCGTAGGGGAGGGTTTCTAATCCTCCCTAAACCCTATAAAACAAAAGGTGAAAATGAATGCAGCAAGAAAACGATATGTCATCCCGAGCGGAATGAAATGAAGTCGAGGGATCTTCGCACTACCGATACGGTAAAGCAGAAAACCGGTGCGAAGATCCCTCGACTCGCTTTGCTCCCTCGGGATGACATACTTGTGGCCTGTTTGCGTTTATTGCGGAATGTCCGACCGGGAAAGGTTGAGGGCGGGTTGGAAACCCGCCCCTACGGAGTTGCTGGGAATTTCCTTTCGTAATTTCTACCAAATATCTTGCAATCCTTTTGGTTATGTGCTATATTTCTAAGTTGAGGAATTATGTTATTTCACTTCGAAAAGGAGATCAAAATATATGACATCTCAGGAAAATATCCGCAATATAGCCATCATCGCCCACGTTGACCACGGCAAGACCACCCTGGTGGATGAAATGCTGAAGCAGGGCGGCATCTACCGGGAAAACCAGGTGACCCAGGACCGGGTCATGGACTCCGGCGACCTGGAGCGTGAGCGCGGCATCACCATCCTGGCAAAGAACACCTCCGTCCGCTACAAGGACTACAAGATCAACATCGTGGATACCCCCGGCCACGCCGACTTCGGCGGCGAGGTGGAGCGCATCCTGAAGATGGTCAACGGCGT
>JAXJVC010000259.1:0-5112 GCA_036308745.1 Oscillospiraceae bacterium
GGCAACAACCGTCTGGGCCAGTACACCACTCTGGCTGACGTGGAAGCTTCCGGCGGTGATGTTAACCCCAACATTGCTTATATGCCCGAGGAACTGGTGACCACTGGTATTGACGTGAATAATGTTAAGAAGCTGACCTGTGGCTATCAGTGCACTGCTATCCTGATGAATGACGGCTCCTTCTATCTGTGGGGCAACAAGCTGACCTATGCCAACATTGACCTGTTCCTGAATGCAGGCTCTATGTACGATATGGACTTCACCCTGAACTATATCGTAGGCATCAACGGCAAGCGCAACACCATCTTCACCGGCTCCCGCGGCCTGTATGACGTTGTTCGTACCCAGGTCGGCGGCAGCACCTACAAGATCAAGGATTACCTGGACGGCCGTAAGATCGAATCCATCACCGCGGCAAACAACAGCATGTGTCTGCTGCTGGATGACGGCAGTGTCTGCTTTGCCGGCGACTTTGCCGGTAATATGACCCAGGTTCCCACCCTGGCTGCAGACGAAGATTTTGTTCAGATCGTGGCCGGCTCCTACCACTATTCCGGCCTGACCAATAAGGGCAATATCTATTCCTGGGGCGGCAACACCCTGGATCAGACTGAGGTTGCCAGAAACTACAAGGGTGCAACAAAGCTCTACAATGGTTCCTTCCAGACCTATGCAGTCAACGATAACGATGATGTTGTTGCCAAGTGGGGCCTGAAGGGCTACCTGTTCGGCACTGACACCGCAGGTGCAGATATCTTCCAGCGTATCATCAACGGTGGTAAGATGACCATGACAATCGGCGCTGTTGCTGTTATCATTTCTTCCGTTATCGGTATTGTCATCGGCTGTGTCTCTGGTTACTTCGGCGGTAAGGTGGATATCCTGCTGATGCGTATTGCTGAGATTTTTAACGCAATCCCCTTTATTCCCTTCGCAATGATCCTGTCTGCTGTCATGGGCCGTATGACCCTGAGTGAGGATACCAGAATCTTCATTATCATGTGTATTCTGGGTGTTCTGACCTGGCCCGGTCTGGCCCGTTTGGTGCGTGGTCAGGTTCTGGTTGCCCGTGAGAGCGAGTACGTTACCGCCGCCAAGGCACTGGGCGTAAAGGAGGCAGCCATTGCCTTCAAGCATATTCTGCCCAACGTTATGTCTGTCATTCTGGTCAATCTGGTGCTGAACTTCGGTACCTGTATGCTGACCGAATCCAGCCTGTCTTACCTGGGCTTCGGTGTCACCTATCCTCGTCCCACTTGGGGCAATATGCTCAACGGTGCGAATAACGCCACCATCATCAATGCATACTGGTGGCAGTGGGTGTTCACCGCAGCATTCCTGGCAATCACCTGTATCTGCATCAACGTGGTTGGCGACAATCTGCGCGATGCCATGGACCCCAAGTCCAATAGTTCTAGATAAGGAGGAAGAAGCATGGCATTACTTGAACTTCGAGATCTGCATACCTTCTTCCGTACGAAGAAGGGTATCGTAAAGGCCGTCAACGGTGTTTCCTACTCTGTTGAAGAAGGCAAGACCCTGGGCGTTGTCGGTGAATCCGGTTCCGGCAAGTCCGTTTCCGCTATGAGCATCCTGCAGCTGCTGGATGGCAATGGCTATATTGATTCCGGCGAGATCCTGTTTGAGGGTAAGGACCTGTCCAAGGTCTCTATGAACGAGCTGTACAGCATTCGCGGCAACAAGATCTCCGTTATTTTCCAGGAGCCCATGACCAGTCTGAACCCCGTCTTTACCGTGGAGCGTCAGCTGTCTGAGCCTTTCCTGATTCACCGCGGCATGAACAAGAAAGAAGCATCCAAGGCTGCTCTGAAGATGCTGGCTGACGTGAAAATCCCCAATCCTGAAGTGGTTCTGAAGCAGTATCCCCACCAGCTGTCCGGCGGTATGCGCCAGCGTGTCATGATCGCCATGGCTCTGGCTTGTGAGCCCAAGCTGCTGATCGCGGACGAGCCCACCACCGCTCTGGACGTTACCATTCAGGCGCAGATCCTGCACCTGATGAACGTTCTGAAAAAGGAGCATGGCACTGCTATCATGTTCATCACCCACGACCTGGGCGTTATCAACCAGATGGCAGATGATGTCGCTGTTATGTACTGCGGCGAAGTCGTGGAACGCGTGCCTGCCCGTACGCTGTTTGCCAAGGATACCAAGCATTCCCATCCCTATACCGAGGGTCTGCTGGGTTCTATTCCCAGACTGGACACCACCGCTGCCCGTCTGGATGCCATCCCCGGCGCAGTGCCCCATCCTCTGGACCTGCCCAAGGGCTGCAAGTTCGCACCCCGCTGCAAGTACTGCACCCAGAAGTGCATCGACGAGGTTCCCCAGCTGGTAAAGGTTGGCGAGAATCAGGAAGTCCGTTGCTTCTATCCTGAGAAGGAGGCCCGCCATGCAAAATAATGATAAGAAGCTGCTTCTGCAGATCACCAATCTGAAGCAGTATTTCCCCGTTGGCAAGGGCAGATTTGTCCGTGCAAATGACGGTATCACCCTGGATATTTATGAGGGTGAGACTCTGGGTCTGGTCGGTGAGTCCGGCTGCGGCAAGTCCACCCTGGGCCGTTCCATTTTGCAGCTGTACAAGCAGACCGATGGTCGTACCATGTACTTTGGTCGCTCCATTGACGAGCTGGCACCCAAGTATGCCCACGATACCTTCCGTACCCTGACCAAACGCCGGGAGCAGATGAAGGCCAAGCAGGCCAAGTATGAGGCTTTCCGTGCCGAGTACGACAAGCTGGAAGAGAAGGAACGTTATCAGAAGCACGGCGAAATGGTTCATCTGCGTAAGGAAGCCAAGGATGCTGTCCTGGACGTTGCGACCCTGATTGGCGGCTTGTTTGCCCATCCCAATCTGGCTGTCGTGGAACAGACCTTCGTGGAGCAGTACAAGATCTCCAAGGAGCTGAGTATCGCCGTGGAAAAGCGTGCGGATCTGCAGCTGGATGTGGACGATCTGACTTTTGCCCTGGCTAAGGCTAACAAGGAAGGCAAGAATGCTGACAAGCTGGTTGCAAAGCTGGCAACAGCCCAGTCCAAGCTGGATGCTGTCCTGAAGGAAATCGTTTCCATCAATGACCGGCTGGCCGAAGGCGGTAAGAAGATCCAGGCTCTGCGTGACGAGTGCCGCAACGAGCCCGGCTATGATGAGTTTGAGGCTCACCACAGCGACGGTATCGATCTGGCCCGTCTGCGTTATGCAGAGATGCGTAAGCTTCGCAGCGATATGCAGCTGATCTTCCAGGACCCCTACTCCTCCCTGAATCCCCGAATGACCGTCGGTCAGATCATCGGCGAGGGTATGATCGCCCACAAGTACTACCGTACCAATGATGAGCGGATGCAGGATGGCGTTATCAAGGTTATGGAAGAATGTGGCCTGGCTCCCTACTTCCTGCACCGGTATCCCCATCAGTTCTCTGGCGGTCAGCGTCAGCGTATCGGTATTGCCCGTTCCCTGGCACTGCGGCCCAAGTTTGTGGTCTGTGACGAAGCTGTTTCTGCTCTGGACGTTTCCATCCAGGCACAGATCATCAACCTGCTGCAGGATCTGAAGGAAAAGCAGAATCTGACCTACCTGTTCATCACCCACGATCTGTCTGTTGTTAAGTACATTTCTGACCGCATCGGCGTTATGTACTTGGGCAACATGGTGGAGATTGCGCCTTCTGATGATATTTTTGCTCACCCCCTGCATCCTTACACTGAGGCACTGCTGAATGCGATTCCCACCACTGATGAGGATGCCAGCAAGAGCCCCGAGATCCTGGAGGGTGATATTCCCAGCCCCGTTAATCCTCCCAAGGGCTGTAAGTTCCATACCCGCTGCAAGTATTGCACCGAGATCTGCACCCAGGTTCAGCCTGAACTGCAGGAGATCCGCCCCAATCACTTTGTTGCCTGCCATCACATCCTGGAGCAGGGTGAGTAAGTATGCTCTTTAAGAACAAAGTGGAACGGGCGCAGAAATGGCTTCATGAACGGAACCAGCCTCTGGGATCCCCCAAAAGGGAATCCCGGGAGGACGACCTTCCGTCCATAGAGGAATTGAAACGGGAAAGCCAGGAGCTGCACCTGGACAAGAGTGATTTGCCTGCCATGATCTTTGCCGCGCTGATCACCATTTTGCCCATATGCTTGCTTGTGCTTTTGGCAATTTGTGCCTTTGTATTCCTGTTGTAATACGCAATCAGCCCCCAGCTTACGCTGGGGGCTGATTTTTGCATTTGGATATGAAAAATCCCCGACACGGTTGACCAGACCGTACCGAGGACTTTTCAGAGAAAAAGAGAGGTAAGAAAATGAAAAAGAATGAATTTCTTTATTTACATCTTTATTATATCCAGGGACTGTTAAGAAACTTAGAGACAAAATATTAAAAAAGTATTAAGCGAATAAAATACTTGCCGTTCATTTTGTGAAATATGCCAGTTGTGAACATTTTGTAGCATTTGGAATGGAGGCCTTGACTTTTTGGAAAAATGGGATATAGTTAAGACAAATGAATTAGCACTCTGATGATGAGAGTGCTAAAAACGAAAGGAAGGATAGCTATGCATTTGAATAACTATACCCAGAAGTCTCTGGAAGCTGTCCAGAGCGCACAGGCAATTGCTGTGCAGAACAGTCACCAACAGCTGGAGCAGATCCATTTGCTTCTGGCGTTGCTGCGGCAGGAGGGCGGCTTGATTCCCCAGCTTCTGCGGAAGATGGAGATCACCCTGGAAAGTCTGGAAGCAGCCGCCGTGGCAGAGCTGCGAAAAATCCCCTTTGTGAAAACCAGCCGGGAAGCGGAGCGCTTCTATATTTCCTCCGATGTGGATGCCGCTTTCTCTGCTGCGGAGGAACAGGCAAAAGTCATGAAGGATGAATTTGTATCCGTAGAGCATTTGTTCCTGGCCCTGCTGGAAACGGCCCGGGGCGGCATCAAAAATCTGTTGGATACCTACCGTATCACGAAGGAAGGGGCATTGAAGGCTCTGCAGACAGTTCGGGGGAACCAACGGGTCACCTCGGACAGTCCCGAGGGAACCTATGATGCCCTGGAAAAGTACGGCAGTGATCTGGTAAAGCGGGCCCGGGAGCAGA
>JAXJVC010000260.1:0-1523 GCA_036308745.1 Oscillospiraceae bacterium
CCATGGACTCGCGGATGGCGGTGCCGGCGGTGATGACGTCCTCGATGATGACGATCTCTTCGCCTGCCTGGGGAACATAACCAACGAAGGTGCCGCCTACGCCGTGGTCCTTGACTTCCTTACGATTGAAGAAGAAGGGAACATTCAGGCCGTTCTTGCTCAGGGCGACGACTGCGGAAATGGACAGGGAAATGCCCTTGTAAGCGGGACCATAGAGGACAGCCTGCTTCTTGCCCAGCTTATCAAAATAGGCCTTGGCATAAAACTCGCCCATCTTGGTGATCTGGTCGCCGGTCTTGATCATGCCGGCGTTGACAAAATAGGGGATCTTTCGGCCGGACTTGGCAGTGAAGTCACCAAACTTCAGAACACCTGCGCCCTGCAGGAATTCAATAAATTCTCTCTTGTAGGATTCCATGGTTCTCTCTCCTTTTAGATATGATGATGGGGCCGATGTGGGCATCGGCCCCTACAGAATGAACGTACGCGGAAACGAATCGAGCGGCACCCAATGGTGTAATGAATACAGCCAGGGTTCGTCACGAATTGTCAGCGGCGACTCGCCGCTTAGTCACAAAATTCGGCGACACAACGCTCGTAGGCGGCTACGGGGTCAGCGGCAGCGGTGATGGGGCGGCCCACCACGATGTAGTCGGAGCCGATCTCCTTGGCGGCGGCAGGGGTCATGACCCGCTTCTGGTCGCCCACATCGCCATCGGCGAAGCGGACACCGGGGGTGATGGTCAGGAAGCCCTCACCGCAGCGGCCGTGGACCTTGCCTGCCTCCAGGGGGGAGCATACGATACCGTCCAGGCCGGCATTCTTGGCGGTCTCGGCGTAGTGCATGACCACCTCGTCAATGGGATGGTTGATCAGCAGGTCCTTTTCCATAGCCTCCTGGTCGGTGGAAGTCAGCTGCGTCACGGCGATCAGCAGAGGCCGGGTGCCGTCAGGCCGGGTCAGGCCTTCCAGCGCGCCCTTCATCATGGCAGTGGTGCCGGCGGCGTGGAGGTTGGTGATGTCCACATCCAGGTTGGAAAGAACGGCCATTGCCTTCTTGACGGTGTTGGGGATATCGTGGAGCTTCAGGTCCAGGAAAATCTTGTGGCCACGGGCCTTGATTTCACGGACGATGCTGGGACCCTCGGCATAGTACAGCTCCATGCCGATCTTCACAAAGGGCTTGCGGCCAGTGAACTTGTCTAAGAATGCGAAGGTTGCCTCTGCAGAGGAAAAATCACATGCTACGATTACGTCCTTACCCATTATTTTGCGCCTCCTATAATTTCATTCAAATTGTTGATTCCGTATTTGGCCATGACTGCGGGCAGGTCCCGGACGATGTCACGGCAGATGTAGGGGTTCACCAAATTGGCGGCACCTACCTCAACGGCGGTGGCACCAGCCATCATCATTTCGATGACATCCTCAGCAGAGGAAACGCCGCCCATGCCCACCACGGGGATCTTCACGGCGTTGGCTACCTGATAAACCATCCGCACTGCCACCGGGAAGATAGCAGG
>JAXJVC010000261.1:0-7371 GCA_036308745.1 Oscillospiraceae bacterium
AATCAAGCCATTCTGTACGGGTCATGTAATTCCCGCCCGAGCAGGCCGCTCCACGCTTCACTCTCCGCACTCCACACTCTATGCACAGACCGGGAACCCCTGCATAAACTGTCCTATAAGCGAAATATGCTTATACCATCTTCCAATCAGGAGGGATTCCCATGTCTGAGCAAAACGCGGACACCCTGCGCTGCAATCCCAGTGACCTGCGCCAGGCCATGTCCATCCACACCCGCAAAATCACCGATTCCTGCCGGGATAAAGACTGCATCGAGGACCTGCGTGTCTACTTGACCACCGGCTCCCAGCAGATCCTGGACTCTGCGTCAAACGCCCGTGTCCGCAGCGCGGAACTGCTGTACACCTACATTGACGTGGAGCCTGTGGCCTTCGACGGCCACCACTACTGCATCGACGTGACCTTCTACTACCGGGTCCTGGCAGACGCCGTGGTCGGCTCCTGCCGTCCCGCAACGCTGTACGGTCTGGCGGTCTTCTCCAAGCGGGCTGTTCTCTGCGGCGAAGACAGCCGGGCCCACATTTACCGCAGCGACACCCGCATCGGCGCCCCCGACGGCATTACCCGCAGTGCCGCCAATCTGCCCACCGCAGTGGTGGAGGTCCTGGACCCCATGGTACTCAGCTCCAAGGTCAAAGAAATCTGCGAATGCACCTGCGGAGATGTTATGGTACAGATCCCCGAAGGGATCCGCTCCCAGTTTGATGAGGAGCTGGTGCTATCCGGGGACCGGCGGCGGATGTTTGTCACGTTGGGCCAATTCTCCATCATCCGCCTGGAGCGGGACGCCCAGCTGGTTGTCCCTGTTCTGGATTACAGCATCCCCACCAAGGAATGCTGCGACACCCCTGGCTGCGCCGAGGATCCCTGCGAGATGTTCAGCCGCATCCCCTTCCCCGCTTCCGAATTCTCCCCCAGAGGATGTGACGGCGACGATGCCGGCAACTGCTACCAAACCTGCTGACCAAACGCCGGAGGGACCCTCCCTCCGGCGTTTCGATCTTGTCGTAAAAAATCGCTTCGGCGTTTGGTCTAAAAAAACACAACCACCGGTGGGTGGTTGTGTTTTTTCTTATCCACGCATGGCGCGCTTTCTGGCGATGTTGATGGGGCCTTCCTGCATATGGTTGATCCAGGCCAAGCTCTTGCCGCAGCCGTAGGCAGTGCAGGAATCGGGGTCGTCTGCCAGCACCGTGGGAATGCCGGTGCGCTCGATCAGCAGTTCCGCCATACCCCAGATTTGGCTACAGCCGCCGGTGAGGGTGATGCCGTTTTCGGAGATGTCGGACACCAGTTCGGGGCTGGTCTGCTCCAGAACGGCCATGACCTCGTCGGCGATCATACGGGCAGGGCGGCGCAGGACCTCGTAAATTTCCGTAGAAGTCAGGGTGACCTCCTTGGGCATACCGGTCTTGGCATCCCGGCCCTTCACGTTCATGCTCAGTTCCTCGTCCCGGGGGAACACCTGGCCAATGCGGATCTTGATGGACTCCGCGGTAACCTGGCCGATGACCACGCCGTGCTGACGGCGGACATACCGGGCGATGGTCTCGTCGATGTAGTCGCCGGCGATCTTCAAAGAGGAGGACACAGCAACACCGTTCATGCTCAGCACCGCAATATCCGTGGTGCCGCCGCCGATATCCACCACCATGTGGCCTGTCGCACCCTTAATATCCAGGTTGGCACCCAGCGCGGCAGCCAGAGGCTCCTCGATGAGGAACACACGGCGGGCGCCGGCTTCGATAGCGGCGTTGATCACGCTGCGCTCTTCCACCTCGGTAACACCGCTGGGAACACTGATAACCACACGGGGCTTGGGGGTAAACATGGAAGCCTTGGTGGCAGTTTTGAACATTTCCTGGAGCATACGGACCGTCATCTCATGGTCGGAGATAATACCGTCCCGCAGGGGCTTCATGGCCACAACGTTACCGGGGGTACGGCCCAGCATATTCCGGGCAGCAGCGCCCACCTGCAGGATCTTACCGGTATTCTTGTCCACTGCCACAACGGCAGGCTCCCGGACCACCAGACCCTTGCCGTCGGCATAGATCAGAACATTGGAGTTACCCAGGTCAACGCCCAGGTCATTGGAAAACATAGTAAACAGAGACATAATGACACCTACTTTTATTTTCGTGCCGCCGCGATCACGGCGCAGTGTACTTCCTTCGCTCCTGCTGTCAGCAACACCCGGGCGCATTCCCCGGCAGTGGCGCCTGTAGTCAGGATATCGTCCAGCAGCAAAATACGCTTCCCCCGGACAGCTTCCGGGTGGGTTGCCCGGTAGACGCCCAGCACATTGGCCCGGCGCTCCGCGCTGCCTGTGATGCGGGACTGCTGTTTGTTATTGCGGACCTTTTTCAGCAGCGGGACCGGATGCAGGCCCAGTTCCGTCCCCACTGCCTTCGCCAGCAGTTCCACCTGGTCATAGCCCCGGCGGAATTTCCGCAGAGTACTGACTGGCACCCAGGTAATGCAATCAAACCCATCGGGGTGCTCCTGTAGCAGCCGCATAGCCAGGATCCTGCCATAAGCGGAAGCGTAACTTCTGGCGTTATGGAACTTAAAGCGCAGAAGACTTTTCCTTACGTACCCTTCATAGTACCAGACAGCGGCGAAACTGTCAAGGAATTGCAGCTTCCTTTTTCCCGAAGGATACTCCGGTGCCTCCACCCGGCAGGTGCGGCACAGGTCTGTTTCTTCCTTTTCCAGCAGTTTTCCGCACAAAACGCATTTGGGCGGAAACAGAACATTCCATATCCAGTGGATCAGCTTCATCCGGTCTTCCCCTGCAATCTAAGCTTCAGGCCCGTATAGCGGCGGTTTTTCTTGGCGTTCTCAGTCATGACCTTTACAGTCTCCTCCCGGCCCACAATGATCAGCAGTTCCCTGGCCCGGGTGATGGCGGTATAGAGGATGCTGCGGCTGAGTAGATACGGCGACCCATTCCAGGCTGTCAGGATCACCGCACGGTACTCGCTGCCCTGGCTCTTGTGGACGGTCATGGCATAGGCAGGCTCCAGCTCATTGAGCTGGGTAAAATCATAGTCCGCCTCCCGGTCATCAAAGACGATTGTCATGGTCTCCGCATTGGGATCAATACTGGTAATGGTTCCCACGTCGCCGTTGAAGATGCCGGTTCCGATGGCGCTGCCATCGGTCTTTTTCCACATGATGTCATAGTTGTTTCGGATCTGCATCACCCGGTCCCCTTCCCGGAAAATGAAATCGCCAAACTGCCGTTCTTTTTTTTCGGGAGCGGCGGGGTTCAGGGCGCTCTGGAGCATTTTATTCAGAGCCATGGTGCCTACGCCGCCTTTTCGGGTGGGCGACAGCACCTGGATCTGATCCGCGGGGATACCCATATTGTTGGGCAGCCGGGTGGTACACAAGTCCCGGATCAGCTGGCTCACAGCCTCCTCAGACTGGCGGCGCATGAAGAAAAAGTCACTGCTTACGTTTCTCAGCTCCGGCAGTTCTCCCCGGTTGACCCGATGGGCATTCATAACGATCAGGCTCTGCTGAGCCTGGCGGAAGATCTCCGTCAGACGCACCGTGGGCAGCTGCCCGCTGCGCAGCATATCGCTGAAGGGAAAGCCCGGGCCTACCGGCGGAAGCTGGTCCGGGTCACCCACCAGGATCAGCCGTTTTCCCTGGGGGACAGCCTGCAACAGGCTGTAGAGAAGCTGCACATCCACCATGGACATCTCGTCCACAATGACGGCATCTGCCTTCAGAGGGTTGTCCTCATCCCGGACGAAGAACATCTTTCCGGTGTTCTGATCAATGCTGGCTTCCAGCAAACGGTGGATGGTAGAGGCTTCCTCTCCGGTAACCTCCGTCAGCCGCTTGGCCGCACGGCCGGTAGGAGCCGCCAGCAGACAGCGAAGCTGCATCTGGCCCAGCAGGGACAAAATACCATTTAATATAGTAGTCTTACCGGTACCGGGGCCGCCGGTGATCAGCAGCAGGCCGGAGGTAGCCGCCTCCCGGATGGCCTGCTCCTGCTCGGCAGAATATTCGATGCCGCTTTCCTTCGCCACATTTCGGATCATCTTATCCAGTCCCCGGGGCGCAGGGAAGGTATTTTGGGCAAAGCGCAAAAGGCTTTGGCTGCAGTAGGTCTCCGCCTCATAAAGCTGGGGCAGATAAATCACCGTAATGCCAGCCAAAGTATCCCGCACCAGCCGGTCCACTTCCAGAAGCCGGGCTACGGCCTGTCGCACCGCCTCGGCATCCACAGACAGGAGCTGACCGGTAGCTAACACCAGCTTTTCCTCCGGCAGGAAGCTGTGTCCTGCCGTCAGGTTGTAATTCAGTTCAAAGAGGATACCGGCCTCCACCCGCCGGGGATCGTCTCCCGCCACGCCAAGTTCAATGGCAAAGCGGTCCACTGCCCCAAAGGGCGCCTCCAGTCCCTCGTCCATCAGTAAGTAAGGGTCGTCGTACAGCAGTTCTACCGTGCTGTCGCCATACAGCTTATAGGTACGCACCGCCAGCTCCGCAGGCAAATGGTGCAGGGCAAAAAACTCCATGAGCTGGCGCATACCCACCTGGAGTCGGAACTCCTCGCCGATGGTCTTGGCCTTTTCCCGGGAAATTCCGGACACCTCCGCCAACCGCAAAGGCTCCCGCTCCATGACCAACAGAGTCTCCTCTCCGAAATGCTCCACGATCCGAGCCGCCATCCGGGGGCCGATGCCCTTGATGACCCGGCTGGAAAGATAGCTCAGGATCTCCATGCTGGTCTGGGGCATAAGCCGCTCCAGAAATTCCGCCTCAAACTGCCGGCCGTAGCTACTGTGGTTGCTCCACTTGCCCGTGACCATCAGCCGCTCGCCCACGGCGGGCAGGGGAATGGTACCCACCACGGTCACCGTCTGGCCGCCGCCAACGTTTAAGCGCAGCACCGCATAGCCATTGTCATAATTCTGATACACCACTGCGCTGATGGCGCCCTGGAGGATCTCCATTTCCTGTTCCGTCAATTTTCACTCGCTCCAATTCCAGCCGGGAAAGCAAGTTGCCCGGCTCACATATTTCCACACCGTCGGAAGGCATCGGTGCCGCATCCTCTGCCGCCACAATCAGCGGGCAGGCCACCAGCCCCAGGCTCCGAAGCCACCTGTACCGGGCCAGGATCCCCGCATCCGGCTCTCCCACACAGACCAAAGCCATGCCCCTGCCTCCCGGCAGAAGCCAGCCCATCGCCGCCCATAAAATGCTCAGCAGTCCAAACGCCGCCAGAGCGCCCAGGATCACATATCCCGCCATTCTATCACCCCAGGATGATTTATGCAGGGACCCTTTGTTTGGTGATTATTTTACAATATTTCCGCCGAATTGAAAAGGCCTTTTGCAAATCTTTTGTATTCTTTTCCCCAGGATAGGGAAATGTTATTATGATACCGGTTCCCCGTCGGCAAGATGCCCCAAAAAAGCTTTCCGGAATTGTGGAAGAATAAGCCTTGCATATTATCCAAAACTACGCTATAATATTGTGGATTTATTGGGTGTATTCTGCCCATCCCCCGGATCGGAGGCAATATGAAATTTCTGAACCTTCTAATGTGGGTGACCCAGTTTGGGCTTTCCATTTTGTTCCCGCTGTGTTTTTTTCTGCTGCTGGCTGTCTGGCTCCAGAACAAATACGGCTTGGGAATGTGGATCATCGTGGTCTGCGGGATCCTGGGAACGCTCATCACCATCAGCACTGTCCGGGCCAATCTGCGCTCCCTGCGCAAGGCCGCCGAGGAGGCCTCTCCCCAGGATAAGCCCCCTATGGCATTTAACGATCACAATTAAAAAGGAAGTAGCCCATGAAATTGCAACCCGCATCCCGCAGAGAAGTTACCCGCATCACCATCGGCACATTGTGCTGTGACCTGATTCTGATCGCAGGTTTGTTCCTGCTGAGCCAGTTCGGCATCGGCACCTTTGCCTTTGGAACGGTCCTGCTGAGTGTCCTGTGCGGCTCTGTCATCGCCATTTTGAATTTCTCCATTATGTGCCTTACGGTCCAGAGTGCCGTAGGTATGACGGATCAGAAGAAAATGAAGGCTAAATTCCAGCTTAGCTACAACGCCCGGATGATCGTCCAGTCCGCCTGGGTGGTCGCCGCTTTTCTGATCCCCCAGATCCACTTCATCGCCGGTGCAGCACCGGTGCTGTTCCCCAAGGTGACCATCCTGTTCCTGCAGTTCACCGGGAAGCTGATGCCCGCAAATGAACCCCAAAAGGCATCCGAACCCACGGAAAACGAGACCCATTAACGGAGTGAGGTTTTACTATGGAATTATCGATCAACGGCGCAAAAATCCTTGCCACCATTGAAAATGTCCCCCTGCTGGGAACCGTCACCATTACCCAGACTGTTGCGGTCAGCTGGCTTGTGCTGATCATCATCTCTGCCCTGTGCATCTGGCTGGGCTCCGGACTGAAGGTCACCGGTATCTCCCGCAAGCAGGCCGTGGCGGAAATGGCCGCTACCGCATTGCTGAACTTCGTTCGCGGCAACATGGGTACCGGCTTTGACCACTACATCCCCCTGATTGGCACCATTTTTATCACCAGCGTTGTCTCTAATCTGATCAGCCTGGTGGGCATCTGGAGCCCTACCGCCGACCTGATGACAGAGCTTGCCTGGGCGCTGGTGGTCTTTGTCCTTATCACCTACCACAAGATCAAGTCCTCCGGCATCGGCGGCTATCTGAAGGGCTTCCTGGATCCCATCTTCGTCATGGCCCCCATCAACGTCATGTCCGAGTGCTTTACCCCCATCTCCATGGCCTGCCGTCACTTCGGCAACATCCTGTCCGGCACCGTTATCAGCGCACTGGTCTATGGCGCGCTGACCACCGCCAGCCATGCCTTGTTCAGCGCCCTGGGTTCCAATCTCTTCGTGGCCATTGCCGTGGCTGTGATTGGAGTAGCCCTCTTCTTTATTGGAAAGAAAACTACCAAAAAGCTCTGGCTGATCCTGGGCATTATCCTGGGTATCCTGGGCAGCCTGGCAGTCATCACCAACCTGGGTGCCGACTACCCCTGGCTGACCATCGGCATTCCTGCACTGCCCAGCCTGTACTTCGACTGGTTCGGCGGTTGTATCCAGGCCTTCATTTTCTGTACTCTTACCACTCTCTTCATCAAACAGGCAGCTGGTGACTAAACAGCAGCCATTTGAATATATTTTACTTTGTTAATTATTTTTTAGGAGGAAATTATTTATGGATCATCAGATTTTGGCAAAAGGTATTGCTCTGGCAGGCTGCGCCATCGGTGCAGGTCTGGCTCTGATTGCAGGTATCGGCCCTGGTATCGGTGAAGGTAACTGTGCTGCCCGCGCC
>JAXJVC010000262.1:0-1553 GCA_036308745.1 Oscillospiraceae bacterium
GCCAGGAAGACAGTCAGCACATCGGAGAAACCAAACCGCCCCCAGATGCTGCCGCCCACGGTAGCCATGTTCCGGAACTGGACACCCACGATGTCCTTCACGGCATTACGGACTGCGCCATTGGAGTAAGTATTTAAGTTTTCGTGCATTTCGATATCCCGCAGGGTTGCCATCGCACCGATGGAGAACTGTTCCTCCGTCTCTTCGATCGTATTCAGACCCAGATCGCACAGGTCTATGGCAGTATTCACACTGCCTTTTCCCAGTCTGAGCCACAGCATACCGCCAAGAATCCGGTTGCGCTTATTCTGATTCAGCTGCCAAGCCTCTTCCAGAGACTGGGCTCGGACATATTTCTGTATGGTTATCATAAGCAAAAACTCCTTTTGATGGGTTTGCGTTTTTTCTCATATATAGTATAACAGTCTTGGTTGATTTTGGGAAGCGGATTTGGTACAATATCGTTATACTTTTGAAAATATAACGCAAAGGAGAACGCCATGAAGTCTGTCACCAAAATCATATTTACAGATGACAACGGGATCAAGTTCTTTGGCGAAGGTCCTTTCCGCTTACTTCGCAGTGTAGAAAAGACTGGCTCTCTGCGCTCTGCTGCCTTAGAAATGGAAATGGCTTATTCCAAGGCCAGCAAACTTCTCAAGCAAGCGGAAGCAAACCTGGGTTTTTCTCTGACTAGTCGCAGTACAGGTGGAAAAGACGGCGGTGGCAGCGTATTGACGCCCGAAGGAAAACGATGGCTCCGGCAATATGAAGCCTACCGGGATGCCTGTGTAAAAGCCAACCAGTCACTCTATCGGCAGTTCTTTCCAAGCTTAGGCTGTGTCATTATGGCCTCCGGTCTGGGAAAACGATTTGGCGGGAATAAGCTGATGGCGGATTTCCACGGCAAGCCAATGATACACAGAGCCCTGGATGCCACCGAAGGTCTGTTCTTACATCGGGTCGTGGTTACACGGCACGAAAGCGTGGCTGCTCTCTGCCGGGAGCGGAATGTGGATGTGGTCCTGCACGATCTGCCCCATAGGAGCGATACTGTCCACTTAGGGTTAGAAGCATTGGGAGATTTGGATGCCTGTATGTTTCTTCCCGGGGATCAACCACTCCTGCGCCGGGAAACGATTGCGATGCTTCTGGAAAACTGGAGAGAGAATCCTGACAGGATTATCCGACCGGCCTATGAAGATAATGAAGGCAGCCCGGTTCTGTTCCCCGCCTGGGCTTTCCCGGAACTGCTGAGCCTGCCCGAGGGCAAGGGCGGCGGTGCTGTGGTCAAAGCCCACCCCCATGAAGTTTGCCGTGTTTTGATTGCCAATCCCTTTGAATTGGCAGATGCGGATACACCGGAAACTCTGGAAACGCTGAAAGGGCTTTGGCATGATTAAACGACAGAAAAAACTGGTCATTACCTTCTATACCACCACTGCCGCCATGTCGATGGAGAAGATTTGCAAGGAATGCAGTGCCGACGGACGGATCATCCCGGTTCCCGGCAGCATTTCCGCAGACTGTGGCCTTGCCTGGTGTGCCAAAAA
>JAXJVC010000263.1:0-3675 GCA_036308745.1 Oscillospiraceae bacterium
AACCCAACGTGGGCAAGTCCAGTTTGCTCAATGCCCTTGCCGGCTACGACCGGTGCATCGTCACTGACATTCCAGGCACCACCCGGGATACGGTGGAAGAGACAGTCATGCTTGGCGCTACCCGCCTGCGGCTCATCGACACCGCCGGCATCCGGGAGACCGAGGACACTGTGGAAGCCATCGGCGTACAGCGGTCCCGGGAGGCTGTGGAAAACGCCGACCTGGTGCTGTTCGTCTGCGACGGCTCTCAGCCCCTGACGGAAGAGGATGAGGCCATCATCGATCTGTGCTGTGAGCTGGAAAATGCTGTGGCACTGATCAACAAGACCGATCTGGGCAGCGCGGTAGAACCCGGTGACCTGCCTTTTATGAATGTGATCTACATCTGTGCCAAGACCGGCGAGGGTCTGGAGCAGCTTGCGGATCTGGTAGACACCCTGTTCGAGGGCCAGCAGCCCTGCGACGGCTCTATCCTGACCAACGCCCGGCAGTTTGATGCCTGCCGCCGTGCTTACGAAGCCATGCTCCGTTCCCTGAAGGGACTGCAGCTTGGCCTTACCCCCGACGCGGTACTCACCGATGTGGAAGAGGCCATGGAAGCCATGGGGGAAGTCACCGGCGCAACAGTTCGTGAGGACATCACAGCTCGCATCTTTGAACGCTTCTGCGTCGGAAAGTGAGCAAAATGCTGTCATCCCGAGCAAGCGAAGCGCGCCGAGGGATCTACGCGCTACCGATACTGTAATGTAAGTAATCGGTGCGAAGATCCTTTGACTCGCTGCGCTGGCTCAGGATGACAAGATCATATAAGGATTGATTATAAATGATATATCTTGACAATTCCGCCACCACCAAGCCCTGTTCTGAGGCTGTGGAGGCTGTGACCAAAGCCCTCACCGAAAACTGGGGTAACCCCTCCGCCCTTTATGGCTTCGGTATCGACACTGCCCGGCAGCTTCGCACTGCCCGGCATCAGGTTGCCGCCTCCATGGGGGCCGAGCCGGACCGGGTGTTCTTCACCTCCGGCGGCACCGAAGCCGACAACTGGGCGATTTTCAGCACCGTAAGGCGCTTCGGCAAAAAGAACAAGCACATCATCACCACCGCCATTGAGCATCACGCCATTCTCCACTGTATGAAGGAGCTGGAGGCACAGGGCTACGAGGTGACTTACCTCCAGCCCGACAGCGAAGGCCGCATCACCCTGGACAGCCTGAAAGCGGCCCTCCGCAGGGACACCGTTTTGGTATCCATTATGATGGTGAACAACGAGGTCGGCTCCGTGATGCCCATTGCCCAAATGGCAAAGCTGACCCACAAGCTGTGTCCCGATGCCATTTTCCATACCGACGCAGTCCAGGGTTTCCTGAAGATCCCCTTTGCCGCAAAAAACCTGGGTGCGGACCTGATCTCCGTTTCCTCTCATAAAGTCCATGGTCCCAAGGGTGTGGGCGCACTGTATATCAGCCCCCGGTTAAAGTCCTTCCCTGCCCTGCTGCTGGGCGGCGGCCAGGAAAGCAATCTGCGCAGCGGCACGGAGGGAACCCCTGCCATCTTCGGCTTTGCCGCAGCCTGCGCTGCAGGTATGGCTACCTTCAAAGAGGATATCCAGCGGGAAAAAGAGCTTCTCGCCGCCGTCATTGACACGTTTGCCACCCTGGATGGCCTGGTCATCAACGGTTCCCACGAAGCGCCCCATATCCTTTCCCTGTCGATTCCCGGCGTTCCCACCCAGAATACCATCAATATTTTGCAGGATCACGGCATCTGCGTCAGCGCAGGCAGCGCCTGTGCCAAGGGCCACCGCAGCCATGTTCTGGAGGCCATGAAGCTGTCCCCCGAGGTGATGGACGGGTCCTTCCGTATCTCCCTGTGCCGGGATACCACCAGAGAGGAACTGGACACCCTGGCAGAAGTGATCCGGGAAAAGATCCTGGAGAAATACTGCCGGTGAAATTCTGCACAAAACCCCTTTCATATTCAAAACGCCGATTGTGAAAATCGGCGTTTTTTTCATTTTCATGCAAGAAGGAACAAAAAAAGTTGCAAAACCCCCTTGTATTCTTCTTTCGTTTCTGCTACAATGTGGAACATCCAAAATTCTTCCAAGGGAGGACATTTGTTTATGAGCTATGTAGATGAAGTATTGGCACGGGTGCAGAAGCAGAACCCCGATCAGCCTGAATTTAATCAGGCCGTTACCGAAGTCCTGGAGTCCCTCCGCGTCGTCATCGAGAAAAACGAAGAAACTTTCCGTAAAAATGCACTGCTGGAGCGGCTGACCACCCCCGAGCGTGCCATCCTGTTCCGGGTGCCCTGGGTAGACGATAAGGGCCAGGTTCAGGTCAACAACGGTTACCGCGTTCAGTTTAACTCCGCTATCGGCCCCTACAAGGGCGGCCTGCGTTTCCATCCCTCTGTCAACCTGAGCGTCATCAAGTTCCTGGGTTTTGAGCAGATCTTCAAGAACTCCCTCACTGGCCTGCCCATCGGCGGCGGCAAGGGCGGCTCCGACTTCGACCCCAAGGGCAAGTCTGACCGGGAAGTGATGGCATTCTGCCAGAGCTTCATGACAGAGCTTTGCAAGTACATTGGTGCGGATACCGACGTACCCGCCGGTGACATCGGCGTGGGCGGCCGCGAGATCGGCTACCTGTTCGGACAGTACAAGCGCATTCGCGACCTGTACGAAGGCGTCCTCACCGGCAAGGGCCTGAGCTACGGCGGCTCCCTGGCCCGTACCCAGGCTACCGGCTACGGCCTGCTGTACCTGACCGACGAGATGCTGAAGTGCAACGGCAAGTCCCTGGAGGGCAAGACCGTTGTGGTTTCCGGCGCGGGCAATGTTGCCACTTACGCCATCGAGAAGGCATGGCAGCTGGGTGCAAAGCCCGTCACCTGCTCCGATTCCACCGGCTGGATCTACGATCCCGACGGCATCGATGTGGCTACCCTGATTGAGGTCAAGCAGGTCAAGCGCGCCCGTCTGACCGAGTACGCCAAGGCCCGTCCCAATGCCGTCTATCACGAGGGCAAGGGTGTCTGGTCCACTCCCTGCGACGTTGCTCTGCCCTGCGCTACCCAGAACGAGTTGAATCTGGACGATGCCAAGGCTCTGGTGGCCAACGGCTGCTTCGCCGTTGCCGAGGGTGCCAATATGCCCACCACTCTGGACGCCACCGCATATCTACAGGAGAGCGGCATCCTGTTCTGCCCCGGCAAGGCATCCAACGCCGGCGGTGTTGCCACCTCCGCACTGGAGATGAGCCAGAACTCCGAGCGTCTGAGCTGGACCTTTGAAGAGGTAGACAGCAAGCTGAAGACCATCATGGTCAACATCTTCCACAACCTGGACAATGCCGCCAAGCAGTACGGCATGGAAGGCAACTACGTTGCCGGTGCAAACATCGCAGGCTTCCTGAAGGTCGCCGACGCTATGAATGCGCAGGGTATCGTATAAACCAACATCAAAATCCCTTGCGCTCCGGCGCAAGGGATTTTTGATATATCGAGTCTGCGGAGCAGACATATTGAATCCTCCGAAGGAGGATATATCGATTTTGCGAAGCAAAAATATCAACAAAACCGCTCCTGGCCCCCAGAAGCGGTTTTTGTTGCATTTTGTGCGTTATCTGCTATAATTTATGAAATGCAAAGAAAAGAGGTATCTTTATG
>JAXJVC010000264.1:0-2253 GCA_036308745.1 Oscillospiraceae bacterium
AGCGCGGAGAGTGCAATAGCCCCCGCAGCCACCAGAGGGGCTGTCAGGCGTCCGCTGAAATGGCCGCCGCCCCGATAATCCTCAAAACCGTGATATTTACAGTAGGCAGTATAATCCGCATGCCCGGGACGCGCCAGCTGTCTGGTCTGCGTATAGTCCCTGCTCTGCGTATTTTCATTTGGAATCAGGATGCAGACCGGTGTCCCTGTCGTATATCCGTTGAACACACCGCTGACAATGCGGAAATGATCCGCTTCCACCCGCCCGGTGGAAATAATCCCCCATGGTCTGCGCAGGCTGAGCTTTTCCGCGATCAGTTCCTCACTTACCTTTATTCCGGGCGCAAGCCCGTCCAGCACCGCACCGATCTCGCTGCTGTGGCTCTCTCCGAAGAGTGTGACGGATATGCTGTTTCCGAATGTATTTTTCATAGGATTTACGACCTCTGTTTTCTAAATATATATAACTACAGACAATCCCATCTGGAAGCTGGAGATCGGCCAAAAAAGAAATAACCGTGTGAGTCTGCAGCCCACACGGTTAAGTATACAATAAACATGGTATTGTTTTCAGCTTTTTACAGTAGTTAATTCTATGTTCCCGCGCTCGCGCAGCAGTTCATCAACGATCTCCGCGGCCTCGCCCACATGGCGCAGGCAGGGACGGGCGGCATAATATTCAGATGTCCTCGCTTCCGGATCGTTCCCCGGCTTTGTCCTGACGCCGCTCAAAAGCTCCCTGCAGATGATCGTTCCGTTGATCTCGCGGAAGCGCCTGGCAAATTCCTGTACCAGATGGTAATGTTCTGTTTTGGCTTTTGGATCTTCCGGGTCCGAGTATCCGCAGAGCTGTCCCAGTACCAGCAGGGCTCCGCTCACTGTACCGCAGACCTCCCGCATACGCCCCATGCCTCCGCCGAATGAAGAAGCCAGGCGCGCGGACGTCTCACGATCCAGCCCGGTCAGATCGTCAAAAGCACACAGTACTGCCTGTGCGCAATTATACCCTTCCAGAAACAAAGCTCTGGCCTTTTCCGCATGATCCATGGTAGTTCTCCTTTTTTGAGAGACGGGGGAGACAGGTTTGGGGACAGGGGACGGTTCTGGGAGGAGACATAGAACCGTCCCCTTCCTACTGTCTCCTCCGTCCCCTGTATCCAACTCCCTGTCTCCTAACCGTCTCCCGCAGCTTCAAAAACAAAGGCTCCCGAAGATCCTTCGGGAGCCTTCGCAGGCTGAAATGTACTCGTACATTGCCGTATTACTTGGACATAGCCTCCTGAACAGCAACAGCGACTGCTACAGTCATACCGACCATAGGGTTGTTGCCTGCGCCGAGGAAGCCCATCATCTCAACGTGTGCGGGAACGGAGGAAGAACCTGCGAACTGCGCATCGGAGTGCATACGGCCCATGGTATCAGTCATGCCGTAGGAAGCAGGACCTGCAGCCATGTTATCGGGATGCAGTGTACGGCCTGTGCCGCCGCCGGAAGCAACTGAGAAATACTTCTTGCCGGCTTCCCAGCGCTCTTTCTTGTAGGTGCCTGCTACAGGGTGCTGGAAACGTGTGGGGTTGGTGGAGTTGCCGGTGATGGAAACATCCGCGCCCTCATGCCACATGATGGCAACGCCTTCACGGACGTCGTCTGCGCCGTAGCAGTTGACCTTCGCGCGGTCGCCGCTGGAATAAGCGGTCTTGTTGACGATGGTCAGAGCGTGATCTTCTTTGACATCTGCGGACAGATAATCATACTTGGTCTGGACATAGGTGAAACCATTGATGCGGCTGATGATCATAGCTGCATCCTTGCCGAGACCGTTCAGGATGACGCGGAGGGGTTTCGTACGAACCTTGTTGGCGTTCAGAGCGATCTTGATCGCGCCTTCAGCGGCTGCGAAAGATTCGTGTCCAGCAAGGAAAGCGAAACATTCGGTCTCCTCGTCGAGCAGCATAGCGCCCAGATTGCCGTGGCCGATACCGACCTGACGCTGGTCTGCGACGGAGCCGGGAATGCAGAATGCCTGCAGTCCTACGCCAATCCACTTGGCGGCGTCGGCAGCCTTTGTTGCGCCTTCTTTCATGGCGATTGCTGCGCCGAGCTCATAAGCCCATTTAACATTTTCAAAACAGATCGGCTGTGTGCTCTCTACGATGCCGTAAGCATCCACACCCTTGCCGTTTGTAAAGGCCTTCACATCCTCAAAGCTCTTGAAGCCGTACTTGTCAAGAACGGGCTGCAGCTGGGGCATGCG
>JAXJVC010000265.1:0-5167 GCA_036308745.1 Oscillospiraceae bacterium
ATACCCACTTTCTCCAAGGCCCACTGACAGAGCGCTTTGTCTGCTTTGCCCGGACTGCGGAAGGTGGAAAGACCGCTGGTCCTGCCCATAAGGACGATGTCGAAAACGCTGTAATTGAAAACGGAGCGGCTTGACTGAGGGATGTAGGCGATGTGCCGGGCTGCCTCCTGAACGGAGAAGCTCCGGGCATCCGTCCCATCCACCAGAACCTGACCGGTATAGCCGGAGAGAAGACCCAATACGCAGCGAAACAACGTGCTTTTTCCCACACCGTTGGGACCCAGGATAGAGAGGAATTCGCCTTTGTCCACGGAAAAGCTAATGTCGTGGAGGACAGGGCGGTCACCGTAGGAAAAACTTAAGTTTTTGACCTCAATGCTCATAGTGATCCCCCTTTCCGGTAATGAGCCACAGGAAGAAGGGCGCGCCGATAAAAGCAGTCAGGATGCCGATGGGAATACCGGCGGTGGTGGCGTTTCGGGAGACATTGTCCACAACCAGCAGAAAAACACCGCCGCCCAGCATGGATGCGGGCATCAGAAAGCGGTAATCACTGCCTACCAAACGGCGCATCATGTGGGGGATCACCAGCCCTACCCAACCGATCATACCGCTGACGGATACGGCGGAAGCGGTGACCAGAGTAGAACACACGGCGATCCAGAGGCGGATCTTCTGAGGGTCCACACCCATGGCCCGGGCTTCGTCGTCCCCCATGGTGATCACGTTTAGCTTCCACCGCAGCAAAAACAGGGGGATCAGCCCGGCCAGCATGGGCAGCAGTACGAAGCCGATATCGGTCCATTTGGCCCCGGACAGGCTGCCCATGAGCCAGTAGGTGATCTGAGGAAGCTGATTGTTGGGGTCAGCCACCAGTTTTAAGAAAGAAGTACCCGACTGGAACAGGGAGGAGATCATGATGCCTGCCAGCACCAGGCCCAGTACCCGGTCCCCCCGGGCATGGCGGCTGACGGTGAATACCAAAGCTACCGTCAGGAGACTGGCGGAAAAGGCACCCAATGTGATCCCAATACTGGATGCGCCCAGCAGGATCGCCAAAGCCGCGCCGAAGCCTGCACCGGCAGAGGCCCCCAGAATGTCCGGCGAAGCCATGGGATTCTGGAAAACACCTTGGTACGCACCGCCGGCGGCAGCGAGGCATCCACCCACCAATACGCTTAAGATGACCCGGGGCAGGCGGATATTCCATACAGCTGCTTCCACCTGGTCGGTCCAGAAAGGCGTGATGGGCAGTCCAAGCTTATGCCCCAATACCCCCAGCAGCTCCCCCAGGGAAACGGGATATCTGCCCAGGGTAAAGGAGGCAAAAATGCAGAGGATCAGCGTGATGCCCATGATCAGCACCGACCGGCGGTGTTTTTGTTCAATCTTGTTCATAGGCGCTCCTTTGTCAGCAGGAAAGGCTTACCCATGGGATAGGGCGGGCCGGGAATTTCCTTTCGGATCTTTTCTTTCATCCCTTCTGTGTCGGTGACCACCAGCCCCGCGATCCGGTCAATGCCCAGCTCCAGAAGCTGAGGACACAGGGGGCAACTGGGGCCTGCCAGAATGGTATAGGCGTTTTTGGACAGCTCCAGCAGACGGGGCAGGGTCTTGTTTACCAGGGTGCTGGCAGTGATGATCACCACGTCACACTGAGGGAGAAGCCAGTCGCAGGCAGAATCAGGATAATCACCGGGACGGGGGTTCCGCTCCAGAATCCGGAGGGATGCAGCCTGTTCATATACAGACGGGGGCATGTTCAGGTGGCCTACCACACCGATGTGCTTTCCTTGGAGGTCAACACCATTGGTGCAGTAGCGTTCAAAGGGTTCGTAGGCGCCCAGGCTGTCCAAACGCGCCGGCGTATTGTAGTAAGCGTTGACAGCGGCCATACCAAAACCCGCTTCGGTGAGGTTCCAGCTTTTGGCTGCCTGGGCAAGCTCCTTTAGGGATAAGCCGGTATGATCTGCGGAAAGCAACCGGGGGGCGGTATCCACTGGGGTAGTCATGGCCATGCCGAAGTGGTTACGGGTCTCCACTGCCGTCCAGCATTCTCCCATGAGGGTATCGGTGATCAAAGCATCGGAAGAAACACCTTGGATCAAAACATCATAAAGTTCAAAAAAGTCAGTCATGGAGATATTCCTCCGCCCATTGCTTTACTAAGAGCAAAGCATGATTATCATATTGCGCGCATTCATAAACCTGTGTGTGTGAATCGCTGCGAAGCTGCTTCCGTAATTTATCAGCGGCATGCTGATATTCTTCTGTCAGCCCAAGCTTTTTTATCAGTGCCCCGGCAGGCCCCTCTCCTTTGAGTACACCCAGAATAGGAATATCACTGTTCAGAATGTTTTCCAAAGCAGAAGCAAATTCCGGATTCAGTAGCTCGATGCCGCCTATCTCATCCAGAACAAGGATCTTGCCCTGCAAGTAGCGTTCAGAAAAGACAGCCGGGTTTACTTCCGGTTCTCCCGTGGCAAAATCCAGAAAGGTTTCTTTGCCTTTTCCGTCAGGAGTCTCCAGCCTGAAATGCAGATAAGGTTCCCCATAGCGCCGGGTCAGAAAACCACCGCATTGGGAGATCCTGTCTTCAAGCACTGCGGAAATGGCGGTGCTTTTGCCGCAGCCTATGGGGCCGGTGAGAAAAAGATGTGGTCTCATAAGCCGTTCCGCTCTGCCCGGTGGAGGATCATCTGGGCGGCAATGGAGATGGCGATCTCCGCAGGCGTTTCGCCCTTGATATTCAGACCGATGGGCGTGGTCACCAGATCCAGCTCGTCCTCAGCAAGGCCGTATTCTTCTTTCAGTGTTTTGCGGACCCCGGCGGCCTTGAAGGCACTGCCGATGACACCGCAGTAGGTGGGGCGGCGCTTCAGGACCTGAGCCTGGACCACCGTATCGTAGGCGTGGCCCCGGGTCATGACGCAGACGTAGTCCTCGCTTCCGATGGTCATGTGGTTTCCGATGTTTTGCAGATCGCCGCAGATGACATCTTCCGCTCCGGGGAACAGGTCGGGTTTTGTAAACGCTTCCCGGTCATCCATGACGATGCAGCGGAAACCCACATGGGCAAGGACCGGGACCAGCTCCTGTGCTACATGGCCGCCGCCAAAAATGTAAACCTTGCCGGAAGTGTTGATCTGCTCGGCAAAGATGTTACCGGTGCGTTCCGGATGCCGGGACAGCGTCAGATTCTCGGGAACAGCCATGCCCCAGAATCCCAGCTCCTGGGAATACAGGCCCATCTGTTCGTTTCCTCCTACATCGGTCAGAAGCCAAAGATCGCGGCCCTTCTGAAATTCCCCTTCCGCTTTTTCGCAGAGGGTGCGTGTATGGGCATCCCCTGCGGGGATGTAGTGGAAAAAGACATTGCAAGCGCCGCCGCAGATCATGCCCAAGTTCTGAACATCATCCTTGGTCAGGGAAAAATCATGGCCCAGAGAGGTTTGCTCCGCCAATACTTTGGCGGCGATCTGCTCACTGCGGTATTCCACCGCGCCGCCGCCGATGGTACCGCAGACGCGGCCCTGTTTTCCCACCAGCATCCGGGCGCCGGCACCCCGGGGCGTGGCACCGGAGGAAGCGATGACCGTGACCAGCACCAGAGCTTCTCCGGAAGCCAGCAGTTTGTTCATGGTTTTCAGCATATTTCGCATAGATCATTCCTCCTGTAAGGTAAAGCTTCCATTTTTATAGGTAAGTGAGATGATTTCCACATAATCCGGCTTGTACCAGGTTCCGCTGATGGATTGCAGGAACTGAGCAATGATGCCCCCGTGGGCAACCACAGCAAAGTCTCCGGAAGCCGTTTCTGCAGCAGTTTTCATGGCAGTGGAAAATCGGGCAATACCGTCTTCGCAGCTTTCAGCACCCGGCAGGGGAAGGGTCTGGTCCTGGGACCGTGCGGCATACAGCTCCGGATAACGCTTCCGGATCTGTGCAAATGTCAGCCCGTCCCATTCTCCGGCATACATTTCCCGCAGGCCATCCAGCACCCTTGCCGGCAGGCCAATGGCCTGAGCTGTCTGTACCGCCCGGGTAAGGGGGCTGGAAAAGACAGCTGTGACAGGCGGCAGTTTCTTTGCCATTATCTCTGCCTGGTCACGGCCTTTTTCTCCCAGGGGGATATCGGTGGTGCCGATACACATTTTTTCCCCATGAGGAAAATCCGGAAGACCGTGGCGGATCAGATAGACTTTTTTCATTCAAAAAGCCCTCCGAAAAACTGGTCATACAAGATATTTGCCTGTTCTTTCAAAACTTGCTCAAAAGCATTGTATCGGTCTAACAGTTCTTTGCCCCGGTCTGTCAGCACACTGGTGCTGCCGCCGGCGCCTCCTTGGCTCCGTTCGATAAGCGTGTAATTCAACTGGCTTTCCAGAGTTCGAATGATATTCCAGCAGCTGGAATAACTTAGCTGCATCCGCTGACCTGCCGCCCGGACGGACTTGGTTTCGTCGATGAGCATCAGCAGCGTAGCGATTTTACTGTCGAAGAAGGGCTTTTCCTTGGCAAGGCTGACGCTGACCACCGGACGGACCAGCTGGGAATTGTGGTACTCTACCAGTGTGGAAAAATCCTCCGGAGTATCTGCATCGTGGATGGTGCCTGGGTCGTCCACATCGATGCGCTTCAACGGGATGCTGCACCGGTCCATGGCCCCTTTCAGCCCCATTTCGCCGCAGTCATTCAAAATCTCGGGGATCAGATGATTCGCGATCAGGATGGGATGTCCCTGCTTGCCTTCACACATAGGAACCGCCAGGGGGGCATCGGAGTCCAGAATGGTCTTTACGGTTTTGGCGGTGAAGAGGGGAACATCCACCGGGGTAAACAGCACCTTGTCACACTTGTCCAGCAGATAGGAAAGGCCGATCTTCACGGAATCAAACATCTGGGTGGTCTCATAATCTTTGTTTCGCAGGAAGATGATGCCGTTTCCCGACAGATGCCGCTCCAGCATGGTGGCATTGTATCCGGTGACCATGACGATCTTACTGACACCAGCCTGACTCAGTGTGGCAACTACCCGCTGGGCTACGGAAATAGAGCCGATGCTCAGCATGGGCTTGAATTCTCCCATCCGTTTGGACATTCCTGCGGCAACGATCAGCGCGCCAATCTGCATGGGATCTCCTCCTTCAAATCATAAATAAAAGCA
>JAXJVC010000266.1:0-5842 GCA_036308745.1 Oscillospiraceae bacterium
CCCAGCTTCATCAGCTCCGGCAGGCTCATGGCATCAAAGGGCTTGTCCGCAGGCACCGTCATGCTCTCCGCCAGGGTAACGAAGTCCATCAGCCGGTTGATCTCAGCTGTATCCTCAGGAGACAGAATAAGCATTTCCTGCCGGGTCCGTTCCTTATCCCGCCAGAAGGTCAACACCTGTCCGTTCAACTTGGAGGAAAAGAACATTTCCTTTTCATACAGCTCCACGCCGTCTCCCAGAGCGCCGATCTCTCTCCACAGCTCGTGAAGAGAAGACCCCGGACGGGTTCCTGTGAGCCAGTGGATGCAGTTGTCGATCATAAAACCCTCCCTCTTCCAGCCGGTACACTGCCCGCCGGGAAGAGGGTTCTTTTCATAGATTTCCGTCTGGTATCCTGCCTTTTGCAGCAGGATGCCCGCTGTCAAGCCGGCGATTCCACCGCCAACGATTACGACTTTTTTCATATTCCTTTCCTCCTTACCGCTTTCGGATTATGTCCACCACCCAATCTGCCTCCGGCAGATCGATGGTCTGATTGCTTGCATACTGCTCCGCAATGCCTTGGATGCTGCACCAGAAGGCATTAGACAAAACCACAGGATCTCCCTCCCGGATGGTCCCCTCCTGCTGCCCCCACTGGATGATGGGTACAAATTGCTCTATGGTATCCACTTTCATAGCAATCTGGCGGATATGTGGTGGCGTTGCCTCACTTTTCTGGGCATCCGCCATCAGCACGAACATCTTCGCCATGACAGGCTGCTGGCGCATATAGGCAAAAAGCTGCTCCGCAAACTGCTGAAAAAAATCAATGGCATGACTGCAGCCCAGTCCCGCAGGATAAGCCGTACCCTCAAGGCCCATCTGCACCAGCGCTTCATAAAGCTTCTCCTTGGATTCAAAGTAGTGAAACAGAAGTCCTGTGCTCATTCCCACCTTTTTGGCAATGTCCGCGATCTTGGTAGCCGCATACCCTCTGGTCACAAACAGCTCCAGACCTGCTTGGAGGATCTCCTGCCGCCGCCGTTCCTTTTGTTCTTTTCTTGTCTCCATAGCTCGCTCCATTCATTAACTATCGGTTCATTGACTATCCGTTCAACGGAATAGCATACAGCCCAGCATTTGTCAACCGGGATCTTCCCCGAAATTTCTTGTATTTTTCCCCTAATGTGCTATACTGGACCTATCCTGATCAGCGAGGAAAATCATATGGATCACAACACCTTATTGGACATGGCAACGGATCTGGGCTATGAGCTTGCCATGAGCGGTGCCGAAACCTTCCGCATCGAGGAAAGCATCAGCCGGATCCTCCAAAGCTACGGTGTAGAGGCTGAGGTCTTTGCCATTCCCAATTATCTCATCGTCAGTATCACCACAGACAGCGGCAAGCCCATAACCCGGATGCGCCGCATCGGTCACCACGGAAACGATCTGGACAGTGTAGAAAAATTCAGCGGCCTGAGCCGTGCCTTATGCAACCGCAGGCCGGAGCCTTCCGAAGGCTTGAAGTGGTTGGATTATGTTCGTTCCCAGCGGGTCCACTATTCCCCTGCCGCCCTGTTCCTGGGGTGCTTCCTGGGGGCCGCAGGCTTCAGCCTGTTTTTCGGCGGCAGCTGGGTCGATGGTCTCTGGGGCGGGTTCTGCGGTATTCTTGTGGGCCTGCTGAACCACTTCCTGAAGGATCTGAAAGCCAACCCATTCTTCCGCACCATTGCGGAATCCTTCCTCATGGCTCTGGCAGCCTACTTCATCGGCAACCTGGGACTGACCCACAGCCCAGACGCTGTGATCATCGGCGCGTTGATGCTTCTGGTCCCCGGCCTGCTGTTTACCAATGCCATGCGGGATATCATTTACGGAGATACCAATTCCGGCATCAATCGAATCGTTCAGGTCTTTCTGATCGCCGCCGCCATCGCCCTGGGCACTGCCAGTGCCTGGAATGTGATCTCTTTCCTCTGGGCACCCCCGTTCAGCGCACCCGCCATCCCCTATTCCGTCTGGAATACCTGCCTATTCGCCCTGATAGGCTGCATCGGCTTTGCCATCCAGTTCAATATCCACGGCCCCGGCGGTCTGCTCTGCGCCCTTGGGGGTGTTCTTGCCTGGTTTATTTACTTTGTGGCTCTGGAACTCAGCGGCAACGACATCGCCGCCTATTTCTGGAGCGCCCTGGCAGCTTCCGTCTATTCTGAGATCATGGCCCGGGTGCGGAAATATCCCGCCATTTCCTACCTTGTCGTTTCCATCTTCCCCCTGATCCCCGGCGCCGGTGTCTATTACACCATGAACTACGCCGTCCAGGGCCAAATGGATCAGTTCGCCGCAAAAGGGATGCACACTGCCGCCATAGCCGGCATCATGGCAGTAGGTATCCTGCTGGGTTCCACGGTATTCCGGATGCACGCAGACTGGAAAGTAAATAAGCGAAATTGAAAACAGAAAGGGGAAAACCGGTCGGTTTTCCCCTGTTGCTTTATAGTTGCGAAAACACATCTCCCAACGGTTCATGCATCACCAGGTCCGCATGATCATCATAGGGCGTTGCGTCCCGGTTGATCAGCACCAGCCGGTCTCCCCGGTAATATCGGATCAGCCCCGCCGCGGGATACACTGTCAGGCTGGTTCCAGCCACGATCATCAGGTCTGCAGAGCGGATGGCCATGACGCTTTTCTCAATGGTATCCTGGTCCAGTCCTTCCTCGTAAAGCACCACATCCGGCTTCACGATTCCACCGCAGCTGCACCGGGGCACTCCGGTGGAATCCTTAACGAACTCTGCGCTGTGGAATTTTCGACACCGGGTGCAGTAGTTTCGCAGAACACTGCCGTGAAGCTCATAGACCTTCTTGCTTCCCGCCTTCTGATGCAGACCGTCAATATTCTGGGTTACCACAGCGGATAGTTTCCCTTCTGCTTCCCATCTGGCAAGGACCTTGTGGGTCACATTGGGTTCAAAACCCAGGGGAAGCATCTTTTCCCGGTAGAAGCGGAAGAAATACTCCGGCCTTTGCTCATAAAAACTGTGGCTGATAATGGTCTCCGGGGGATAATCGAATTTCTGACTGTACAGCCCATCCACGCTCCGGAAATCTTTGATACCGGATTCCGTACTTACCCCCGCGCCGCCAAAAAATACGATGCGACTGCTTTCAGCGATCCAACTCTTCAATATCTCGATTTTGTCCACAAAATCCCCCCCTTGTCATTATTTTACCTGTTTGGTTCAGAAATGGCAACCCCCTTACATAGAAAAACGGTCATCCCGAGCGAGTGAAACGAGTCGAGAGACCCTTGCACCATCGATACCGCACAGGTATAGTCGGTGCAAGGATCCCTCGACTCACTACGTTCGCTCAGGATGACAGCATTAGCCTTATTCTTCCGCATCCTCGGCTTCCATTTCCTTCAGCAGTTTTTTGTCCTGCTTGGAGGAAAGGTCTAATCTTTCGTACATATCGGGTCTGCGCTCTCTGGTGCGGCGCAGAGCTTGTTTTCTCCGCCACTGGCGTACCTTCTCATGATTGCCGGAGGTGAGGATCTGAGGGATCTCCCTGCCGTGCCAGACGGCGGGGCGGGTATACTGGGGATATTCCAGCAGACCGTTGAAATGGCTTTCATCCTCAAAGCACTCCGGATCCGCCAGGACCCCCGGCACCATGCGGCAAACTGCATCGGTCACCGCCATGGCGGCGATCTCACCGCCGGTGAGGACAAAATCTCCCAGAGATATCTCCTCATCCACGCACTCGTCAATGAACCGCTGGTCGATGCCTTCATAATGGCCGCAGACGATCACGATGTTATCGAGCTGACTCAGGCGGATAGCATCAGCCTGCTTGAAGGTATGGCCGCAGGGGGACATATAGATGGTATGCACCGGGCCGCCGGCCTCATCACAGACCGCTTCCCAGCAGCGGTACAGCGGATCCGCAGTCATTACTGCGCCTCGGCCGCCGCCGTAGGGATAGTCGTCCACCTGATTCTGCTTGTTTGCGGTGTAGTCCCGGATCTGATGGGCACTGATCTGAATAAAGCCACGCTCCTGGGCCCGGCCCAGGATGCTTTCCGACAGCACATCACCAAGGGTTTCCGGAAACAGGGTCAGGATGTCAATTCTCATCGCTGCGCATCCCTTCAATCAGCTTTACCTGCATCCGGTTGTTTTCCATATCCGTATCCAGCACGAAGGCCTTCACGGCGGGGATCATATATTCATGCTCGCCCTTGACAACATACACGGAGTTACCGGGATAGTCCAGCACATCCGCGATCCGGCCGATCATTACGCCTTCAGAATAGACCTCTACACCGATCAGCTCGGCAGCGAAGATCACCTCGTCATCGATGTCCTCCCGGTACAGTTCAATAGTCTTGCCCCGCATGGCCTGGGCGGCCTCCATGGTGTCGATGCCACTGAGCTTCACCAGGTTGCAGGTCTTCTGGATACGGCATTCCATGGTATATTCTTTTCCGTCAATACGGCAGCGATCAAATTCACACAGCACTTCCGGGGAATCTACCCAGGGAAGCACCTTCACTTCGCCGCGGACGCCATGGGTCGTGACGATCTCACCGGCTTCAATATATTGGAGTTTCATAGTACACGCTCCTGTTATATCACTGTCATTGCGAACCAGTCCTCAGACTGGTTTGGCAATCCGTTCTCTTTGTCGCCCTCTGAGCGATACCACACCTTGAAAGATACGAAAAATGCGTGGCACAAGCCACGCATAATCGTTAATCCACGATCTCGACCGTGACCTTCTCGCCGGTGCGCTGGGCAACAGTCTTAATAATGGTACGGATCTCCTTGGCGATCCGTCCCTGGCGGCCGATCACCTTGCCCATATCGCCTTCCGCAACATGGAGTTCCAGCACCTTGCCGTCCTCGTCAGAGGTCTCGGTGACGGTGACTGCCTCAGGATCATCCACCAGGTTCTTTGCCATATACAGCAAAAGTTCCTTCATTGTGCTTCTCCTTCGGGGATTCTTACAGCACGCCAGCGTTCTTCAGCAGGCCACGGACAGTGTCGGTGGGCTGTGCACCGTTCTTGATCCAGTTCTGTGCCTTCTCAGCATCAACAGTGATGGTAGCGGGCTGGGTCAGGGGATTGTAAGTGCCGATCTCCTCGATGCAGCGGCCATCACGGGGAGAACGGGAGTCAGCAACAACGATACGGTAGTAAGGAGCCTTCTTAGCGCCCATTCTTCTCAGTCTGATCTTAACCATGAGAGTTTCACCTCCATAAATAATCTTTCTTAAATCTATATCGCAAAGCATTTTGCTTTCAGCGAACCATACAAGGCTTCCCCTCGAGGGAAAGCAATTTAGAAGCCCTTAAAGCCTCCGAAGCCGCCCATGCGGCCCATGCGCTTCATCTTCTTTCCCGCGCCGGGACCGGAGAACTGCTTGATCAGCTTGCGCATCTGTTCAAAGGACTTCAGAAGCTTGTTCACATCCTCCACCCGGACACCTGCGCCGGCGGCGATGCGCTTCTTGCGGCTTGCTCCGATGATCTCGGGCTTTTCCCGTTCCTTGGGGGTCATGGACAGGATAATGGCCTCAGTGTGAGCCATTGCCTTTTCGTCCAGCTTTATACCCTTCATGCTGGCACCGCCGGGCATCTGCGCCAGCAGTTCCTCCATGGAACCCATAGACTTCATCTGGACCATCTGATCATAGAAATCCTGGAGGGTAAACTTGTTGCTTTTCAGCCTCTCCTCCATCTCGGCGGCTTTCTTGGCATCAAAAGCCTTTTCCGCTTTCTCGATGAGGGTCAGCATATCGCCCATGCCCAGGATCCGGCTTGCCATCCGGTCAGGATGGAAGGGTTCG
>JAXJVC010000267.1:0-11525 GCA_036308745.1 Oscillospiraceae bacterium
AAAATGTCCTTTTCAGGATCTGCATGGTCTGCGTAGCCGGCGTCTTCGGTGATGATCTGGCCGGGAACCATGCCGATAATACCCTTCTTTCGGGTCTCTGCAAAATTTGCGGCGGTCAGCACGGGAAGATGGAAGGTATCGTGGGCCTGGGCTTCCAGATGGGCGGGGATCTGGGGCTGGGGAATATCCGCCACCTGACCCTCGTGGTAGACCCGCTGTCCCTTCTTATAGACAGTGACCACATGAAAATCCTTCAGATCCTCCACAATGGCGAAGTCTGCCAGATATCCGGGGGCGATGGCACCCCGGTTGTTCAGCAGGAAATACCGGGCGGCGTGGAGACAGGCTACCTGGACGGTGCGGATGGGGTCGGCGCCCATGCGCACGGCCTCCCGGCAGATATAGTCGATGTGGCCCTTTTCCAGCAGGTCGCTGGGATGCTTGTCATCGGTACAGAACATACAGCGGTCGAAGTGCTTTTCGGACTTGAGCAGGGGCATCAGGGCTTCCAGATTCCGGGCGGCGGTGCCTTCCCGGATCATGATGAATTGCCCCAGCTTCAGCTTTGCCATGGCGTCGTCAATATCAGCGCATTCGTGGTCGGAATATACGCCGGCGGCGATATAGGCGTTCAGATCATGTCCTTTCAGTCCCGGGGCGTGACCATCGATTTTTTTGTGGTGGGCCTGGGATGCTACGATCTTGGCAACGGTGGTGCTGTCGGCACCAATGATGCCGGGGAAATTCATCATTTCCGCCAGACCCTGCACCCGGGGATGGGTGAAAAAACTGTCGATATCCCGGTAGTCCAGATTTGCTCCGCTTTCATCCATGGGAGAGGCCGGGACGCAGGAGGGAATCATAAACCGCACATCCACAGGCAGCCCCTCCGTGGCGGCAAGCATATAGTCGATGCCGTCGGTACCCATAACATTGGTGATTTCATGGGGGTCGGTGATGACGGTGGTAGTCCCGTGGGGGATCACGGCCCTGGCAAACTCAACAGGGGAGACCAGACTGGATTCCAGGTGGATGTGGGCATCGATAAAGCCGGGGCAGACGATCTGGCCGGTCATATCCACTTCCTCCCGGCCTTCATAGCTGCCGAGGCCCACGATAAGGCCCTCTGCCACGGCAATGTCGCACGTGTCCAGCTCACCGGAGAAAACATTGACGTAGGTAGCATTTTTTAGAACCAGATCTGCCTTTTCCCGGCCTGCCGCCACATCAATGATGTGCAGCTTCTTGATGAGCTTGCGGTTGATCTTTCCGGACCAGGTTTCGGTGTAAGCCATGGTATCATCCTCCCGAATTTTTTGACAATCATATCATAAAGGACAAAAAATGTAAAGAAATCATTTCACGCTTTGTGTAAAACGATGGATGCGCCTGGGGAAATAGGGGTTGAAAATGCAAATGAAGTTGCTATAATAGAAGAGTATGTATCATGGCGGAGTTCTATTCTGCGGAAAGGAGCCGGAAAATGTCCCTTCGTTCCAAACTGTATACCCAGTGGATGAAGAAGCGTCCCAAGGCGCTGAGCGCCACGAAGATCATTGCGATCGTATTTGCAACCATCATTCTTGTGGGTGCGCTGCTGCTGTCACTGCCTGCCGCATCCCGGGATGGCATTTCCTGCGGTTTCCGTCCGGCGCTGTTTACGGCGACCTCCGCTACCTGCGTGACCGGCCTGGTGCTTTATGATACCTGGTCCCAATGGAGCGGCTTTGGCCAGGCGGTGATCATCAGTCTGATTCAGATCGGTGGTCTGGGCTTTATGTCCGCCGCAACCCTGTTTGTATTTTTCCTGCGTCGGCGTATCGGTTTGAAGCAGCGGCTTGTCATGGCTCAGGCCCTCAGCGTCAGCGATATGGATGGCGTGGTCCGTCTTCAGAAGACGGTGCTGGTTGGCAGCTTTTCTATTGAGGCCATTGGCGCGCTGATCCTGACGGCCAGATTCTGGCCGGAATACGGCTTCCTCACTGCGCTCAAGTGGGGCGTGTTTCATTCCATTTCCGCCTTTTGCAACGCTGGCTTTGATATCTTCGGCTGCATCACCCCTGGCGCAAGCCTGATGGAGTTCCAGTCCGACCCTGTGGTGCTGTTGACCTTGGGTGCCCTGGTGGTGATCGGCGGCCTGGGCTTTCTGGTGTGGGAGGAGATCGCATCCAGGCGGAGCTTCCGCAAATTTAGTGTTTATACCCGGCTGGTCTTGCTGACTACCCTCTCTCTGATCCTGATTGGCTGGATTCTCACCTGCATTCTGGAGTGGAACAACCCGGGAACCCTGGGACCCATGAGTCTGGGGGACAAGCTTCTTAACGGTTTGTTCCAGTCCATCACCCTTCGCACAGCAGGCTTTGCTGCTGTTGACCAGGCCGCTTTGACTGACGGAGGTAAGGCGGCATCCATGGTGCTGATGCTCATCGGCGGATCCTCCGGCTCTACGGCAGGCGGTCTGAAAACGGTGACATTTATCGTACTGGTTTTGTTCCTGGCTACCCGGGCCAGAGGCCGCAGTACCGTCAGTATTTTCAAACGGACGATTCCCCAGGGTCAGGTGCTGGATGCCATGACCATTGCCTGTATTATGATCATCCTTGCTATGTTTGGCGGAATTTTTATTAGCGCCACATCTCCCATTGGCTTTACGGACGCCCTTTACGAGGCGGTTTCGGCACTGGCTACGGTGGGCCTGACGGCGGGAGCTACAGGAACCCTCAGCATTCCGGCGCAATTCCTGATCATCATCTATATGTATTTTGGCCGGGTCGGCGTACTGACCATCAGCCTGGGATTCCTGATGGGAGACAGGGCAGAGGAGCGGTTCCGTTACGCTGAGACCAATTTGCTCATCGGATAGGAGGACACATATGAAGTCTTATATGATCATTGGCCTGGGCCGGTTCGGCCAGGCGACTGCCCGGCAGCTTTGCGCCCTGGGTGCGGAGGTGCTGGCCATTGATATTCGGGGTGACCTGGTCCAGCAGGTGTCCAACGATGTGACCCATGCTGTGGTGGGGGACGGACAGGATAAGGAAGTCCTCCGGGCATTGGGCGCGCGGAATTTTGACTGCGCCATCATCGCCATCGGTGATGACCTGGCTGCTTCCGTGCTGGTTACCATGAATCTGAAGGAACTGGAAGTTCCCTATATTGTCTGTAAGGCCCACGACGAAACCCACCGCCGGGTACTGGAAAAGTTGGGAGTAGACCGTGTGGTGATCCCGGAACAGGAGCACGCCCAGCGGCTGGCTCGAAGCCTGCATTCTCATAATGTGCTGGATTACATCGAACTTTCCGAGGACTATGGCATTCTGGAAGTACCTGCGCCCAAGGCATGGATCGGAAAGACCCTGAAGGAACTGAACGTCCGGGCCAAGCTGGGCGTCAATATCATCGCCGTGGAAAGCGGCGATCAGACCAATGTGTCCCCCAATGCGGATTACCGCATCCTGGAGGGAGATATTATGGTGGTGCTGGGCGACAACTATGCCCTGGAGGCGGTGCAGAAGCTGTGATGGAAGAAAGAATCACCTCCCGAAAAAACCCTCTTTTGCAGCAGGTAAAAAAACTGCTGTCCTCCAAAAAAGCCAGAGAGGAAGCCGGGCTGTTTGTTGCTGACGGTACCAAGCTGCTGGCAGAGGCCATTCGGTATTATCCGGGACTGGATACCGTGATCATGTCTGACGGCGTGGAGATGGAACTCCCTGCTGGCGTCCGCATTGTCCGGGTGCCGGGGGATGTGATGGAATCCATCTCTCCCATGGCGAGTCCTCAGGGGGCCTTGTTTCTGTGCAGGCTTCCGGAGAAAAAACAATTTGCGTCCAAGTCCGGTATGCTGCTTCTGGACGGCATCCAGGATCCGGGCAATCTGGGCACGATGCTCCGTACTGCCGATGCCCTGGATATCCCTGTGGCATTGCTGGAGGGCTGCGCGGATCCCTACAGCCACAAGGTGGTCCGTGCCAGCATGGGCGCGGTGTTCCGCACCGATGTGGTGCAGACTACCTGGGCGGAAGTCAAAGCCGCCTGCTCCGCTGCCGGAATCCCCATTGGCGTCACGGCTCTGAGTGACCGGGCCAGGGATATCCGACAGGCGGATGTGAAGCAAATGGCAGTGGTCATCGGCAGTGAAGGCCAGGGGGTCCGAAAGGAGATCCTGGAAAGGGCTGACGCGGAACTGATCATCCCCATGAATCCCCACTGCGAATCCCTGAACGCGGCGGTGGCTGCTACCATTGTTATGTGGCAGATGAAATAATAGAGAAACGGGTGAAGAATAATGCTGGTACACTGGATATGGCTTGCCCACCGGCCTGGGCTGACAGATCGGGCGAAAGGGAGCCTTTTGCAGCATTTTTCAGACCCTGAAGATATTTTCTTTTCTGACAGCGCGGCTTTTGACCATATGGGTGATCTCTCCGACGAGGCAAAGGAGGCGCTGCAGGATAAAAATCTGATCCCTGCGGAGGAGATTCTGGAAGACTGCGCCCGGAACCGGATTCACCTTTTGACCTACCGGGACGCGGCCTATCCTGCCCGGCTGAAAAACATCTCAGACCCGCCCATTCTTCTATATTATAAGGGCAGACTGCCGGATTTTGACGGTAGCCCCGTCATCGGTGTGGTAGGCACCCGGAAGGCTTCGGCCTATGGCATGACCGCGGCCAAACGAATGGGCTATCAGATCGGCCGCTGCGGCGGCATGGTGGTTTCCGGCATGGCCTACGGCATCGATGGCATGGCCATGTCCGGGGCCTTGACGGCGGGACAGACTGTAGTGGGCGTTCTGGGTTGCGGGGTGGACATTGTGTACCCTCTGTCCAACAGGGGCCTGTTTGCGGATGTGGAGAAATACGGCTGCATCCTCAGCGAATTTGCCCCGGGAACCCCACCGGCAAAGTGGAATTTTCCCAAACGAAACCGGATCATCAGTGGCCTGAGCTGCGGTGTTCTGGTGGTGGAGGCCCCGGAAAAGAGCGGCTCTCTCATCACCGCCCGGCAGGCGGCAGACCAGGGCCGGGATGTGTTCGTGGTGCCGGGAAATATCGATATGCCTTCCTTTGTGGGGAGCAACCGGCTTTTGCGGGATGGTGCCATTGCCGTCAGCTCCGGCTGGGACATTTTATCGGAATACGAAGCCCTGTATCCGGATAAGATTCGCAGGGAGGATGGGCCCGCTCGGCAGACGGCCTACCCGGACGAGGTGCTCCGAAGTCAGGCAGAAGAGGAAAAATCTGTGCCAAAGGTGGCTCAGAAACCCCGGCTCCCCAGGAAAAATGGGGAACTTTATAAAGAAACCGACAAAAAAGTCATTGACAAGGAGCCTTCCGGGGCTTATATTGACGTAAACGATACCCTGGAAAAGCTGTCTCCTGATGAACGCGTCATTGTGACTGCGCTGGAAAAAGGAGAACGGCTGGTGGATGATGTGATTGCCGAGACCGGAATGACCACCGGGAAACTGTTGGCAGCACTGACCATGTTGGAACTGAAGGGCCTGATCAAACGGCTCCCCGGCAAACGCATCGTCCGAAAGTAAACGAAACGGAGATTTTTCATACATGGGCAAATCTAGCAATCTTGTGATCGTGGAGTCGCCCTCCAAAGCAAAGACCATCGGCAAATATCTTGGCCCCGACTACACCGTCAAGGCCAGCATGGGCCACCTCCGGGACCTGCCCAAGAGCAAAATGGGCGTGGACCTGGAGCATGACTTTACCCCCCAGTACATCCCTGTCCGGGGTAAGGAAGCCCTTATCAAAGAATTGAAAACTGCCGCCGCTCAGGCGGATACCGTATATCTGGCAACGGACCCTGACCGGGAAGGCGAAGCCATTTCCTGGCACCTGAAGGAGCTGCTGGGCCTTTCTGATGAAAAGGCATACCGGGTCACCTTCAATGAGATCACCCAGAAGGTGGTCCGGGAATCCATTGCCAATCCCCGGGACATCGACTATGACTTGGTGGATGCCCAGCAGGCCCGCCGGGTACTGGACCGCATTGTGGGCTATCAGCTTTCCCCCCTGCTGTGGAAGAAAGTCCGCCGCGGTCTGTCCGCAGGCCGTGTCCAGAGCGTGGCTACCCGCCTGGTGGTAGACCGGGAGAATGAGATCCGGGCCTTCCAACCCAGAGAATATTGGTCTCTGGACGTGACCCTGAACCGCATGGACAAGCCCGGCTCTTTTGTGGCCCATTATTATGGCAGCCCCAAGAAGCAGGAGCTGGAAAGTGAAGCACAGACCGCCGCCGTGATCGCGGATATCACCGGTAAGGAATTTACCGTTACCAATGTAAAGAAGGCGGAGAAGAAGCGTTCCTCTGCGCCTCCCTTCACCACGTCAACCCTGCAGCAGGAAGCATCCCGGAAGCTGGGCTTTACCCCTAAGAAGACCATGATGCTGGCCCAGCAGCTTTACGAAGGTGTGGATGTGGAAGGTGAAGGCACTCTGGGTCTGATCACCTATATGCGTACCGACTCCCTGCGGCTTTCCGATGAAGCAATGGCTGCCGCCGCGGAATTCATCAACCGCCGCTATGGCAATGCCTATTATTACGGCAAGTTCCATGTGTTTAAGACCAAAAACAGCGCCCAGGATGCCCACGAAGCCATCCGTCCCACCCATGTGGAGCTGGATCCCGAGGGAATCCGGGGCAGCCTGACCCTGGATCAGTTTAAGCTGTATAAGCTGATCTGGAGCCGCTTCCTGGCATCCCAGATGGCAAATGCCCTGTTTGATACCGTGTCCATCGATACCGAGTGCGCAGGCCATGTGTTCCGTTCCAGCCATCAGAGCATGCGCTTCCCCGGCTTTATTGCCGTCTATGAGGAGGGGCGGGACGAAGAGGGCGAGGCCATGGGTTCTCCGCTGCCGGACCTGGCAATAGGGGAGAAGGCAGTTTCTACCAAAATGGAAAAGGAGCAGCACTTTACCCAGCCCCCCGCCCGGTATACCGAGGCTACCCTGGTCAAGGCTATGGAGGAAAAGGGCGTGGGCCGTCCTTCCACCTATGCCGCCACCGTGTCCACCATTCAGGACCGGGAGTATGTGGTGAAGCAGGATAAGCGCCTGATGCCTACCGCTCTGGGCGAGATTGTCACCGGACTGATGATGGAGCGGTTCAACGACATCATTGATGTGGAGTTTACCGCCAACATGGAAAACCGGCTGGATGCGGTGGAAGAGGGCAAGCAGCACTGGAAAGAACTGCTGGCAGACTTCTACGGCGGCTTCAAGCAGGAACTGGAGGATGCGGAAACAGCCCTGGAGGGCGTGCGCCTGAAGGTCCCCGAGGAGGAGACCGACGAAATCTGCGAGCTGTGCGGCCGGAACATGGTCATTAAAATGGGGCGGTTCGGCAAGTTCCTGGCTTGCCCCGGTTTCCCGGAGTGCAAGAACGCCAAGCCCCTGGTAGAGCGGATGCCCGGCCGGTGCCCCAAGTGCGGCAGCGGTATGCTCAAGCGCAAGTCCAAGCGGGGCTACGCTTACTATGCCTGCGAAAAGGGCGCGGAGTGCGGCTTTATGACCTGGGATGTACCCACCGCCGAGGACTGCCCCGAGTGTGGCCAGACAATGTTCAAGAAGTCCGGCAAGGGCCGTATGAAACCCTTCTGCATCAACGAGAACTGCGCCAAGTTCCTCCCCGAGGACAAGCGGGGCTACTATAAAAAGAAGACTGCCACGGAAGCTACCGAGGGAGAACCCGTCGGTGAACCTGCGGCAGAGGAGAAGAAGCCTGAAAAGAAGGCTGCTGCCAAGAAGACGGCAGCAAAAAAGACCACCACCAAGAAGACAGCTACAAAGAAAACAACGGCAAAGAAAAAGGAGGCCGGAAAATGAAAGTAAAAGTGATCGGTGCCGGCCTTGCCGGCTCGGAAGCAGCGTGGCAGCTTGCCAACCGGGGCATTGCTGTAGAGCTGTACGAAATGAAGCCCAAAAAGATGTCCCCCGCCCACCACAGTGAGGATTTCGCAGAGCTGGTCTGCTCCAATTCCCTTCGGGGCGACCGGCTGGAAAATGCCGTAGGCCTTCTGAAGGAGGAACTGCGGCGCTGCGGCAGCCTGATTCTGGAATGCGCCGAGGCCACCCGGGTGGAGGCCGGCGGCTGTCTTGCGGTGGACCGGGGCGGCTTTGCCCGGATGGTCACCGAAAAGATCAGAAACCATCCCAATATCACCGTTATCTCCGAGGAAGTGACAGAAGTTCCCGAAGGCCCTGTCATCATTGCCACAGGCCCTCTGACCTCCGATGCCATGAGTGAAGCCATCGGCAAATATTTTGGGGAAACCGACTACCTCCATTTCTTTGATGCCGCCGCACCTCTGGTGACAGCGGAATCTATCGACATGAACCTGGCCTGGTGGCAGTCCCGCTATGACCGGGGCACCCCGGACTATATCAACTGCGCCCTGGATAAGGAGCAGTACGAGGCTTTCATCCGGGAACTGACCACCGCCGAAGAAGCGGAGGTCCATGGCTTCGAGGATAAGAATGTCTTTGAAGGCTGTATGCCTGTGGAGGTTATGGCCCGCCGGGGCTTCGATACCCTGCGCTACGGTCCCCTGAAGCCTGTGGGTCTTGTGGACCCCAATACCGGCAAGGAACCCTATGCGGTTGTCCAGCTCCGGCAGGACAATGCCGCCAAGAGCGTTTATAATTTGGTGGGCTTCCAGACCCACCTGAAGTTTGGCGAGCAGAAGCGGGTGTTCTCCATGATCCCCGCCCTGCGCAATGCGGAGTTCGTCCGCTACGGCGTCATGCACCAGAATACATTCCTCCAGAGCCCCAAGCTGCTGGACCGGTATTATGCCGATCGCCGGAACCCCCTGGTGGCCTTTGCCGGACAGATGACCGGTGTGGAGGGCTATGTGGAATCCACGGCCTCCGGGTATCTGGCTGCGGTTGCTATGGCCGCCAAGGTCCAGGGCCGGGAACTGCCGGATTTCCCCAAGACCACCGCCATCGGCGCACTGGGCCTGTATATCAGCGACGGAAGCATAGAGAACTTCCAGCCTATGAATGTGAATTTCAGCATCATCGCCCCGCTGGAGAAGCGGATCCGTAAGAAAGCGGAAAAGAACCTGGCAATTGCCAATCGGTCTCTGGAAGTGATCGATGGCCTGGTCGCCAGGGGCATCTAAAGAAAGAGGTGGCAGAATGAAGATCATTCTTGACGCAATGGGCGGTGACCACGCCCCGGAAGCACCCGTACTGGGTGCCATTGAAGCCGCAAAGGCATATCATACTGAGATTACCCTGGTGGGCCGTGGAGAGGCAATCCTGGAGGTCATGCGCAAGCATGGCATTGAGGATCTGCCCACCGGTGTGGAGATCGCCAATGCCGATGATGTCGTGGATATGCACGACGATCCCGGTTCCGTGATCCACAAGCGGAAAAATTCCTCCATGATCGTTGGCCTGCGGATGCTGGCAAACGGAGAGGGCGATGCTTTCGTGTCCGCCGGCTCCACCGGCGCACTGCTCACCGGCGCGACCCTGATCGTAAAGCGGGTCAAGGGCATCCGCCGGGCGGCTATGGCTCCCTCCATGCCCAACAAGGCTGGCGGCAAGACCATTATCGTGGACTGCGGCGCCAACGCCGAGTGTACGCCTGAGTTCCTGCTGCAGTTCGGCCTGGTGGGTTCTGCCTATGCAAAAAACGTGTTCGGCGTGAAGAATCCCAGAGTGGGCCTGCTGAATATTGGCACCGAGGACAGCAAGGGTACTCAGCTCCAGAAGGATGCCTATGCTCTGCTGCAGAAAGCCAAGGACCAGGGTATTGTGAACTTTGTGGGCAACATCGAAGCCCGCAGTGTGCCTATGGGCGAAGTGGACGTGGTGGTCTGCGACGGCTTCAGCGGCAATGTACTTATCAAGAGTATCGAGGGCACTGCCATGTTCATGGGCAGCTTGATGAAGAAGATGTTCAAAAAGAGCATTTTCAGCAAGGTGGGCTACCTGCTGTGCAAGTCCGGCGTGAATGACATGATGAAGATGATGGACTACCGGGAGATCGGCGGTACGCAGTTCCTGGGAATCAAGAAGCCTGTCATCAAGGCCCATGGTTCCTCTGATGCCTTGGCCTTCCGTAACGCAGTGAAGCAGGCCATGGAGGCCGCCAACGGCGACTTTACCGCCCAGCTGGAGCAGGATCTGCAGGAAATGAACAAGCTGAAGGAGACTGCCGCCAATGATTAAAGATCTGGAAACCGCCATTGGTTACCGGTTTCACAACATTCAGCTTCTGCAGAACGCCCTGACCCATTCCTCTTATGCCAATGAGCGCTGGCACAATAGTCTGCTCAGCAACGAGCGGCTGGAGTTTTTGGGAGACAGTGTGCTGGGTATGCTGGTGGCGGAGTATCTCTACCGCAGCTTCCCGGACCGTCCCGAGGGCGAGCTGACCCGGATGCGGGCGGATATGGTTTGTGAAAAGACCCTGGCAGCTGCCGCCAACCGCATCGGTCTGGGCAGCCATCTGCTGTTGGGACATGGCGAGGAGCAGGGTGGTGGACGCAGCCGGGAATCCATTCTGGCAGATGCCATGGAATCCGTTATTGCGGCCTCCTTCCTGGACGGCGGCCTGGAGGCCGCGCTGAAGATTGTCCAGCAGTTCATTCTGGTGGAGGTCCCGGTGACCAGACTCCACAACGCCGATTACAAGACCCAGCTTCAGGAGCTGGTGCAGCAGAAGAAAAACCAGGTGCTGAGCTATGCCCTGGTGGGCCAGTCCGGCCCGGACCACGATAAGCAGTTCGAAGTGGAGGTCTCCCTCAACGGCACCGTGGTGGGCAGAGGCACCGGCCGCAGCAAGAAGCGGGCGGAGCAGGATGCTGCCCGCACCGCCATCGAGAAGCTGTTCCCGGAATCGGCAGTATGACTATCCAGCCCGGCAGACAGAAATGTCTGCCGGGTTTGTGCGTTTGGAGCAAGTACGCAGGAAAAAACGGCTTATTTTCTTTTCAATCGGTGCATAATGCCAGTATTTTCTCCTTTTGTTGACAAAAAGGACAGAATCGTTTACAATGAGAACGTTTCCGTGAACCATGCTGCATAAGCAGCGATTACATATGAGAGGTATAAGAACGTGGATCTGAATCAGAAACTGCAGGAAGTGTGCAAGCTCTTCCGGATCTATGATGAATATGTGGGGTATGAGACCATCCAGATGGGCAACGTAAACCGCACCTATAAGGTGAATTTCATTCTCGCCAATGGCAATCCCAAGTCTTTCCTGGTGCAGAACGTGAACACCTATGCTTTCCGCAATCCCATCGGCCTGATGGACAACATTGACAAGGTCACCGAGCACATCCGTGCAAAGTGCCCCGGCAAGACCGCCCTCCATTTCCATCATACTGCCGACCGGAAAACCTATGTGATCGACGGCGATAATTTCTGGCGCATGACCAACTACATCCCTTCTGTCACCTACAATACCATCCAGGATCCCCAGGTTCTCCGCAATGCGGGCATGGCATTCGGTGAATTCCAGACCCAGCTGGCGGACTTTGACATCAC
>JAXJVC010000268.1:0-3735 GCA_036308745.1 Oscillospiraceae bacterium
GATATGAATACCGGAATTACAAGATCATAAATTGTTGCTGATACATTGATTCGTCACTAAACTGATCAAACCATTTGTCGCCACTCTGCTCTTTTAGCTGTCTTTGCAAGATGTGGTTGAACACTGGCACTGGTCATTGACACAGTCAAGGACATCCTGTGATTTATCCCTCCCGCCCCCAAAATCGGGGCGTGAGCATAAAACACAGGATCTTCCTTGACCGTGCCCGCTTCCCGTGCCAACAGGTGATTAAGGGGTGTTACACACCCCTTGTCCATACAGGACGTGGCTTCTACTATTCGGTACCATCTGTTTCTGGAAACGGAAGGAATAATTCATCGTCCATATCATATATCTCCGGCGGATAAAGAGGCGCAAAAGACTCACTGGGCTCCGGAGGGGAGTAGATGTGCATACGTTTCCGCTCCCTCAGCCTGTTGCGGCACTGTATCCTGCGGAAAGCTGTGTCGATGTCATCCAGCCTGTGCCTGGCATCTTCCAGGCTGTCTGAGATGTCCTCAAGGGCGGTTTCCATCTCGTAATAAAGATCTTCGAAAGCAGAGAGTGTGTCCGTGAGGAGGTCATGGAACTCGGAGTATTCATCAATTAAGGCCTTGTTGGCTGACAGGCACTTCTCCGTGGTCATCGCAGATCACCTCCCTTCAGCATCTCGTGCTCAGACACAAAACGCACCATGTGCTCGTCAACAAGCCGCTTCTGCTGCTGGGAAGCATACATCAGGGTCTTCTCGCAGATCCGGTTGATCATTCTCGGGATCCCTGAAGAATCTTTATAGACCTCGTCGAGGGCCCTGTCCGTAAAGATATCCTGGCGCCCTCCGGCGTAACGCATATGGGACTCGATATATTTGTTCGTTTCTGCCCTGTCCAGGTGCCTGAGGACGATGTTCACGTCAATGCGCTGCCTGATCGCGGCATATCTCTGCAGGCGGAGCTTCTGGTCCCAGAGTTCGGTCTGGCCGACAAGGATCAGAGCCATGGGGCTCATGGAGTCAAAACGGTAGTTCAGGAGGAACCGGAATTCCTCCAGTGTCTCTTTTTCCAGCAGATGGGCCTCGTCAAGGACACAGACGACTTTTTTATTCCTCCCGCCCCGGAGGATCTCCACTTCCTCCTGGAGCCGGCGCTTTGCGTCTCCGCGGTAAAACTTTGACTCAAGTCCGAGCTGGTCCAGAAGGCCTGAGTAAAGCCATCTGGGGGTCAGCTTGGAGTCAGACAGGTACAGGAGGATGTAGTCATCTTTCGGAAGCTCCTGCGCAAAATCACGGATAAGGGTCGTCTTTCCACATCCCGGATCGCCGGTGACGACAGCAAAGAGCTGGTCCTTCGCCACATAGCGCAGGCGCCCTTTCGCTTCCGATATATGTTCAGGCTGGTAAAGGTATTCAGGCGGAACATTTCTGCCAAACGGGGTGTTCTCCATCTCAAAGAAGGATTCAAACATTGCCATTTGCGAGCACCTCCTTCCCGTAACTGCTGAAGGAGATGGCATCTGCCCGCTGCTGCATGGACTCATTGTATTTCTTTTCCAGTGCGTCAAGGAAACGGGAAGTTTCCGGTTCCACCGGCTGCATGGACGCGGGGAGCGCAGGCTTCTGGTCGCAGTAGGAACTGATCTCGAGGGGCTTTGCCTGAAAAGGGACGATGCCGGGATAATGCACTGTGACGTTTTCGGGAGCCATGGGATCGTAGGCGATCTCGACCGTGAACCCGATCAGAGACGTCTTTGTCTCGTACTTCCTTCCCTGGAAACTGATGCAGCCGCCCTTGTCGACCTTGCGCTTCTCGTGGTACAGGAAGGCTTCGGCAACGACACCGGCGTCAAGGTATACCAGGGACCGGCTGTCGCGGTTCCATTCCTGCAAAGGAGTTATGCCTTCCTCCGGTACAGGGATCTTCAGGCTTTCGTAGTACTCCCGGATCCCGTCGTGGGGTTTTTTGTGGTAGTACTCTTCAAGGAAGATCTCCCAGTACCGGTTCAGTTCTTCCAGCGTGAGGAGTTTCTTTGCTTTTGCTTCCGCAGCAAAAGCATCGACTACCTGGTGGAACTTCTCGATCTTGCCCTTGGACTTCCCACTGTCCACAGGTGCGTGCCTGATCCGGATGGACAGCTTTGCCAGGGAGAGCTTGAGCTGTTTCGCAACATACTGCTTTCCGCGGTCAAAGTAGCAGGCATCAAAACGCCCATAACGGAGGATGGCATTCCGCATGGTATCCGCGATGACCGTCTCCTCCTGGTTATCGTAAAAACGGGAGAAAAGTATCATCCGCGAGTGGTCGTCAATGGCGGAGGAAAGGTATGTCTGGATCTTCTTCCCTCCCTTTTTTACCGGTGGCAGGACAGGTCCGTATTTTACGTCCCCCTGGATGAGCATCATCCTGTGGGGCTTGCAGAAACGTTTGGAAGAGCTTTTCCTCGCGTCGCTTGCCGTCTGAAGGTGCGTGGCACCGAAACCGGCGTCGAATAAATGGCGCTGCATGGTGGAGCGTTTGAGCACGCCGGGCTCTGCCCTGCCCTCCAGCTCCAGGATCGTGATGACCTTTTCCACGGAACGGGAAGGCACTTCCCTCCTCAGCTGCTTGGCTTCCTCAATGAGTTCATCATAGTTTTCCGGCAGGGAATTTCTGTTGCGGGGACCTCCGCTTTTGGGCTTAAGGCCTTCAAAGCCGCCCTCCCTGAAGGCTTTTTCATACCGTGAGATCGTCTTGTCAGACAGGCCGTTCTGTTCAGCAGTCTGCCTGCGCAGCTGGATCCGCTTTGCGGGGTCAAGGTCCTCATCCAGCAGCGGAGCGATCATCTGGAAACGTTCCAGGGCGGCGTCATCCTGCCAGCTGCGTATAAGATTTCTGTTTACGTTCATGGTGATTACCTCCTTTGAGGCAATCATACAGAAGCAGGGATGGACATCCGAGACCAAAGTCAATGAAACGTCATCCGTAAAAAGGCCGCAGGAACCCGCCCGCATTATAAATGATGCGGATGACAGTGCTGAGCCAGGCCTGAGGGATCTTTTTCCTTAAAGCCTCCAGCAGGGAAACGTCAGTCTTCAGCAGACCCTCGCTGAACTGCAGCTCCCGGTGTGCGACCGACTTCACGTAGCCCTCAATGTCAAGGCTGCTGGCCATCAGCCAGTGTCCCCAGCGCTTAATGCTTTCCTCAGACGGTGCGTTGCCTGCTTCGTCCAGATCCAGGCACCCATCCAGGGAATCACGGATGACAGGCTGCTCGTAATGCTTATAGGGCAGTAAAAGATCAGGAAGCATGCGGTGGATGCGCCTGCATCGCGGATTACTGCATCGGTGACGGGGGATCTCAAGCCATTCCTGTTCACCACCTGAATGCCGTATGCTCCGCATGCAGTGATCATGGAACAAAAGCATGCCTTCTTTGCACGTAGGACAAAGGTATTCCCTGCTGTCAGGTAAAAACACGTTGCTTTATACGCTTGTACTCTGATACAATAAACATGGTTTTTAACCATGGGTTTCAGAGTACAGATCTGGTCAGGAGGTGCGCTCTGGAACCCTCTTTCTTTTTTAATAAAAGACAGTATACAGAGCAATCTGTGGACAGGCAAGGAGAGCAGTTTACTGAAGATTCAATTAGTCAAAAACACCCAGTCAATCAAGTATAACATAATCTGTCTGCGCGAAAGAGCTGCATATGTTTTATGGCTGTATTTTGTTTCAGAAAACAAATGCAGGGACCATTTCC
>JAXJVC010000269.1:0-6171 GCA_036308745.1 Oscillospiraceae bacterium
CGGTCTTCCTGCTTGGGTTCTACGGTGATCTCCACCTCGTCCCGCTGGTACATCCAGGAAACGGTCATAACCTCCTGGGAAATGGTGGCGGAGAACAGGCCCAGATTTTTCCGGTTCTTCACCTTCTCGATGATTCGGGTCACGTCCTTGAAGAAGCCCATATCCAGCATCCGGTCCGCCTCATCCAGCACCACGGTCTGGATCTTGTCCAGGCGGATAGTCTTGCGGTTATAGTGGTCCATCAGCCGGCCGGGGGTGGCCACCACGATCTGGGGCTTGCGCTCCAGCTGCTTGATCTGACCGCCGATGCCTGCACCGCCGTAGAGCACCGCCACCCGGATGCCCTGATAATAGGTCAGCAGGCCCCGCAGTTCATCACCGATCTGGATGGCCAGCTCCCGGGTAGGAGCCAGGATCAGCCCCTGCACATCCTGGGCTTCCGCATCAATATGTTCGATCATGGGAATGCCAAAGGCAAAGGTCTTACCGGTGCCGGTGGGCGCCTTGGCGATGACATCCTTCCACTCCATAAAGTGGGGAATCGCTTCTGCCTGGATGGTTGTGGGATAACCGTAGCCCTTCTTTTCAAGAGCCTTCAGCATGGCCTCGCTGAGGCCCAGGCTTTCAAATGTTACTTCTGCCATAGTGTTCGTTCCTTTATATTACATAATTCGTCAACATATTGTAGCATCTTTTTTTGCTGTTTGCAACCATGATCTTAGGGTCTCCGTTCGCAGAAAATTTAGAAATCACCCAACTTCCAACGGTGGACAAATGCCCTATAATGTGGTATATTGTAGTTTATGATATTATGTCCGTGTTATCGTTTTAGGAGGACACAGAAAAATGGGTAAACTAATCGTTATCGAAGGCACCGACGGTTCCGGCAAGTCCACCCAGTTCCGCCTGCTGACGGAGCGTCTGGAACAGGAAGGCCATAAATTTCAGAAGCTGGTATTCCCTCAGTACGCAGAGCCCAGCTCTGCACTGATCCGGATGTATCTGGGGGGTGAATTCGGTTCCAGCCCTTCCGATGTCAACGCTTACGCCGCATCCGCTTTCTACGCTGTAGACCGCTATGCATCCTATAAAAAGGTGTGGGGTGACTGGTATGAAAATGGCGGACTCATCGTTTCCGACCGCTACACCACATCCAACGCCGTCCATCAGGCCAGCAAGGAGCCTGCGGAAACCCAGCAGGCATTTCTGAAGTGGCTGTATGACTTTGAATATGACAAGCTGGGGCTGCCCCGCCCTGACCTGACCCTCTATCTGGACGTTCCCACGGACTTCACGGAACAGATGATGCGCCGCCGGGAGCAGGATACCAACACCCAGGCAGACATCCATGAGCAGGATATGCAGTACCTTGCCACCTGCCGCCGCACCGGCAAGGCCGCTGCCGAATACTACGGCTGGACGGTGATCCAGTGCGTCCGGGAGGGCAAAATGCGGTCCATTGAAGACATTCATCAAGAAATCTGCCGCCATGTCGCGGCTTGTCTGGAGGATTAAGTATGGTTTATATGTTGCTGGGAACCGGATTTGAAGAAACCGAAGCCGTTGCTCCCCTGGACCTGCTCCGCCGGGCCGGTGTGGAAATTGCCACCGTTGGCGTTACCGGCAAGACTGTTTATGGCAGCCACGGCATTGGCATCGAATCCGATATCACCATCGACCAGCTGGATCTGACCAATCTGGAAATGATCATTCTCCCCGGCGGTTTGGGAGGTGTCGCCTCTGCCCGGGCCAGCCAGGAAGCCCTGGAAGCCCTGCGCTTTGCCTGGGAGAACGGTAAATATGTAGCCGCCATCTGTGCAGGCCCCACGGTCCTTGCCGACCTGGGCATCACCGACGGCAAAAACGCCACCTGCTTCCCCGGCTGCGAAAGCCAGATGGGCAGCGCCATCATGGCAGAAAACGCCGCCGCTGTCCGGGACGGACGGCTCATCACCGGCACGTCTGCCGGCTGCGCCATTCCCTTTGGACTGGAGCTGATCGCCGCCCTGAAGGGCCGGGATGCCGCCGACACCATCGCCAAGCAGATCGTCATCCGCTGACAGGAGGAAATACCAATGGACAACAATCAATTCCCCGAACAGGAGGAAACCGGCTTCTTCCCCGAAGAAACCGCCGAAGAACCTGTTTTTGAACCCGCAGACCCCCCCATCGAAGAAACGCCCCTGGATCACAGCATACTGGAGCATCCCGAGCTGGGGCAGGAGATCACTGCCGACGAGCATGCCATGGCCTTCCACGGTATGCTCCACCCCAATGAGCCGGAGCCGCCCTTTGACATGAGTGTCCTGGAGGATCCTGAGCTGGACGTCCCTGCTGTGCAGGAACAGCCCCAGGAGCCGCCTATGGATCAGGAATACCGGGACAGCGGCGAAGATTTCAACGCCATTTTCTCCGCCCCCGCCGCGGAAGAACCCATCCCCACCCATGACCGTCCCACCCGAAAGGGACGCCCCCGGAAGAAAAAGGGAGAGTTTCTCTTTGGTCTGCCCGGCATCGCCGCAACCGTTATCTGGCTTGCTATCATCGTCACCGTAGGCGTTACCCTGGGCAAGATGCTCTGGGTTTGCGCCGCCGACGTTCTGGCCTTTGGCAGGGAGGACAAGCCTGTTACCATCACCGTCTATCAGTCCGACAGCATTGAAGACATCACCGAGAAGCTTCACAAAGCCGGTCTGATCCGCTACCCCGGCCTGTTTAAGCTCTATGCAGACCTGGCTGTGGACGAGGGTGAGATCCAGCCCGGTATCTGGGACCTGAACACCCGCTACGACTATCACGCCCTGGTAAGCATGATGTCCGCCAGTTCCACCCGGGAAGTTGTAAAGGTCACCATTCCTGAAGGCTACACCTGCCGCCAGATCTTTGATCTGCTGGAGGAAAACAAGGTATGCACCAGGGTGGATATCGCCGCCTACGCCGCCTATGGTGAGATCAGCGACTATTGGTTCCTGGAGGACGTGGAACGGGGCAGTGAATACTGTCTGGAAGGCTTCCTCTTCCCCGACACCTATGAATTCTACAAGAATTCCTCTGCCCGGGAGGCACTGGAAAAGATGCTGGACAACTTTGAAAATCGCTTCAGCGAAGATATGCAGGGCCAGATCGTAACCCTGAACGAGCATATCTCCGCCATGATGCGCAACGACGGCCGCAGCGAGGAGTATATCGCGGAGCATCAGTTCTCTGTCCGGGATGTGGTCATCGTAGCCTCCCTGATTGAGAAGGAAACCTCCAGCAACGCGGAAAGCCCCACCATCGCTTCCGTCATCTACAACCGTCTGTTCAGCTGGGGCAGCACCCCTGCTTACCTGAACATCGACGCCTCCATCGTCTATGCCCTGGAGGGCAAGACCGATCTGACCGCGGAGGACCTGCGGGTGGACAGCCCCTACAACACCTATACCCACACCGGCCTGACCCCCGGTGCCATCGCCAACCCCGGTCTTGCCAGCATTAAGGCCGCCCTGGCTCCTGCAGATACGAATTACTACTTCTATGTGCTGGATCCCGCCAAGGGTGTCCACCACTTCTCCACCACCTATGAGGAGCACACCGAATTTATCGCCACTCTGGAGTAAACAAATGAGAAAACTGGAATTGTTAAGCCCCGCCGGAGATATGGACCGACTGAAAATGTCGGTCCTCTACGGCGCGGATGCCGTCTATCTCGCGGGAACCAGCTTTGGTATGCGTTCCTTCGCGGGAAATTTCACCCCGGAGGAACTGCCCCTGGCGGTGAAATATGCCCATGACCATGGGGTAAAATGCCACGTTACCGTGAATACCATGCCCCGCAACGATGAAGTCGTTCATCTTCCCGCTTATCTGGAACAGCTGGACGATGCCGGTGTGGATGCCCTGATCCTGGCAGACCTGGGTGCCTTTACCCTGGCGGGCAAATATGCCCCCCGCTGTGAGCGGCACATCTCCACCCAGCAGTCCATCGCCAACTATGAATGTGCCCAGGCCTGGTTTGACCTGGGCGCCCAGCGGGTGGTACTGGCCAGAGAATGCTCTCTGGAAGAGATCCGCACCATCCGTCAGAAGGTAGATCCCAAATTGGAAATCGAGACCTTCGGCCATGGTGCCATGTGCGTCAGCTATTCCGGGCGTTGCCTGCTGAGCAACTACATGACCGGCCGGGACTCTAACCGGGGTGCCTGCGCCCAGCCTTGCCGCTACCAGTATGCCCTGGTAGAGGAAAAACGTCCCGGGGAATACTTCCCGGTTTATGAGGACGAAAAGGGTACTTACATTCTAAATTCCCGGGATATGTGCATGATCGACCACCTGCAGGACCTGATGGACGCAGGAGTGGATTGCATCAAGATCGAAGGCCGGGCCAAGTCCGCCTACTATGCCGCCATCGTCACCGGTGCCTATCGTCATGTTATCGACGATATCCGCTCTGGCCGCCCTGTGGACCCTGTCTGGCGGGATGAGGTGGACCACGTTTCCCACCGCATCTACTCCACCGGCTTCTATTACGGTGAACCTGGCCAGTATACCGAAAACTCCCGCTATATCCGCCAGTGGCAGATTTGCGCAAAGGTGGAATCCTGTGACGAAAACGGACTGGCCGTTTGCAGTCTGAACAATAAGTTCCGCGCCGGAGATGCCCTGGAGGTCGTAGGACCGGATCTGCGCCCCTTCCCCATCACCGCCGGGAATATGGCCGATCTGGAAGGAAACGCCCTGGACGAACCCAGAACGCCCCAGATGAAGTTCACCATCCAGCTCCCCAAGCAGGTACCCGCCCTCAGCATGATCCGCCGCTCCGTGGATCTGTCCGCGAAGTAGGAGGTTACTCATGAAAAAGAAAATCGCACTTACCCTTCTTGGCACCATCCTGATCTACGCCTCTGTTGCGTTTGCCATCAAGGCCGGTCTGGGCGTCATGCCTGTGGATGCCACGATCAACACCGTCGCCGATGTGCTAAACGTAAAAGTAGGAACCTTCTCCATGCTCTTCCACGGAACCTTCTTCCTGGTGCAGATGATCATGGAGGGGAAAAACTTTCGTAAGATTCAGTTTTTGCAGATCCTGTACATCACACTGGGCGGCACGGTGCTGAATTTCTTCCTGTACACCGTACTGAAGAACCTCACCTTCTCCCTCTACCCCATCCGTCTGATCGTCACCCTTGCCGCGTTCTTCATCAGCGCCTTCGGTGTGACCCTGGTGCTGGAGACTCAGCTGATCCGCATCCCCATGGACGGCTGTGTCCAGATGGTCGCTGACCGAATCGGCACCACCATGGGAAAACTCCGTCAGAAGATCGACTTCGCCCTGGTGGTAATCTGTGTTCTGCTGACTGTTGTTTTCAAAACCCAATGGACTCTCCGGGAAGGAACCATCATCGCCGCGCTGATGTTCGGGCCCTCCATGGATCTCTGGAAAAAGAAATTCTTTACCAAGTAAATAAAAACACAGAGCATTTTGCTCTGTGTTTTTTACAACTCATATTCCCGGAATGCCCCATTCTCCTCGGAGTAATGGAAAAACTCCTCATTGGTCATATCCTCGAAGTAGGTGCGAATGAGCCTGCACACGCCCCCGTGACAGATCAGAAGAACACGCTTATCCGGATACTTCTGCGGAAGCTCCTCAAGCAGACCATAGACCCGGTGAGCCACATCCATCATGGATTCTCCACCGGGATACCGGAAGGCAAACTGCCGCTTGTTTCCCAGAAAGCCCGGATCCTGTCTGTCAACGCCCTCATAAATGCCGTAGTCCTGCTCGATGAGCCTTTCATCCACCAGAACAGGAACAGCGCACATTCTCGCCGCAGGAGCCGCTGTCTGTCTCGCCCGGAGCATGGGAGAGGAAAGGATCAAATCTAGATCCAGGTCTTTCACCTGTTCGCCCAGCATTTCCGCCTGGGAAAAGCCTCTTTCCGTCAGGGGCAGGTCCGTCCTGCCACACACCTTGTTTTCCAAATTCCATTGGGTCTCGCCATGCCGCGCCACATAAATCCGCATCGTATCCCTCCATTTATCAAATCAGGGCGGACCACTGGTCCGCCCTAATGCATCAGTTTTTCAGACTCTGCAGGGGTGCAGGAATCCGGCCGCCTCTTGCGATGAAGTCCTCGCTGGACTTATCGTGAACAGGCATGACAGGAGCGCTGCCCAGCAGTCCGCCCA